>DGBL01000210.1:348-4226 GCA_002384315.1 Micrococcaceae bacterium UBA4005
GACGGCTCCGGTTCGCCAGCGGGGTCCTCATCCTGGCCGGAGCCTTCAACCATGCTCGTGCGCGCGGACCAGTCGGGCAGCCCCTCGGCCTTGACCAGCCCGTGGGCGACGTCGATCCGGAATCCGTCTACTCCGCGGTCCAGCCAGAAGCGCAGAATGGAGATCATTTCCGTGTGAACTTCCGGGTTCTCCCAGTTCAGGTCCGGTTGTCGGGTGTCGAAGAGGTGCAGGTACCACTGCCCGTCCGGCACACGGGTCCATGCGTTTCCGCCGAAGATCGACTGCCAGTTGTTCGGTGGAACAGTGCCGTTCTCTCCCTTGCCGTCACGGAACATATAGCGCTGGCGTTCCGGCGAGCCCGGCGCTGCACGCAACGCCTGCTGGAACCATACGTGCTCGTCCGAGGTGTGGTTCGGCACGAGGTCGACGATCACCTTCAGCCCAGCAGAATGCGCATCCGCCAGCATGGCGTCGAAATCTTCCAGGCTGCCAAAGCGTGTATCCACGGCGCGGTAGTCAGCGACGTCGTACCCGGCATCGGCCTGCGGCGACACATAGAACGGGGAGAGCCAGACAGCGTCCACCCCAAGGTTCTTCAGGTAGGGCAGCCGTGCACGGATTCCCGCGAGGTCGCCCATGCCGTCATTGTTTCCATCCGCAAAGGAGCGTGGATAAATCTGGTAGATCACCGCATCCGCCCACCACGCTGTTGAAAGCGACGCGGGGGCTGGAGTGGTTTGCATGGACATGTATCACCTTTCGATAAACGCTTGATCACACTTATGTAAGCGCTTGCGTAGATTCCGATAGCTTACTAGAGTGATCGGCATCACTCAACGCGGGCAGCGATGGTAGCCCGCTCTGTTTCTCATCGGAGAGAAGGAACCATGAACAGCAAGAAAACTTTTAGCGCGGTGGCTTCCGCGGCTGTGCTGACACTGCTGCTGTCCGCATGCGGCGGCGGGTCCGGCGATGGTGCTGGCGGCGGAGCTGCAGATGAAGGCCTCGAGGGCCGCGGGCCGATCACGTACGTCCAGGGCAAAGACAACAGCGGGGTTGTTGCTCCGATGATCGAAAAGTGGAACGCCGAGCACCCTGACGAAAAGGTGACGTTCAAGGAGCAGACCGACGAGGCGGACCAGCAGCACGATGACCTCGTCCAGAACTTCCAGGCGAAGAACGCCGACTATGACGTCGTCTCCGTCGACGTGGTCTGGACCGCCGAGTTCGCAGCCCAAGGCTGGATCCAGCCACTTGAGGACGACATGGCCCTGGACACCGCGAAGATGCTTCCGGCACCCGTCGCGGCCGCAACGTACCAGGACAAGCTCTACGCAGCGCCGCAGTCTTCCGACGGCGGCATCCTGTACTACCGTAAAGACCTCGTCGAGACACCTCCCGCGACCTGGGATGAACTGGTGGACATGTGCTCCATCGCTGAAGAAAACGACATGGGATGTTTCGCTGGCCAGTACGCCCAGTACGAAGGCCTGACCGTTAACGCCTCCGAGGCAATCAACTCTGCTGGCGGTTCCGTGATCGACGACCAGGGCAAACCGACCCTGGACACTCCGGAAGCAGCCGAAGGACTCGGCAACCTGGTCGAGGCGTTCGAGTCCGGAGCTATCCCGGCAGAGGCAATCACCTATACCGAGGAAGAAGGCCGGATCGCCTTCCAGAACGGCGACCTGCTCTTCCACCGCAACTGGCCGTACGTGTACAGCCTCGCCACGACCGAAGAATCCTCGAAGGTGAAGGACTCACTGGGAATGGCGCCGCTGCCAGGCGTCGATGGTCCCGGCGCCTCCACGCTCGGTGGACACAGCGCCGCCATCAGCGTCTATTCCGAAAATAAGGCCACGGCACGCGACTTCCTTGAATTCGTGACGTCTGAGGAGCAGCAACAGTTCTTTGCAGAGCAGGGATCCCTCGCTCCCGTGCTCGCCAGCCTGTACGACGACGAGGCACTGGTTGAGAAGTTGCCCTACCTGCCTGTCCTGAAAACTTCGATCGAGACGGCAGTGCCGCGCCCGGTTACGCCGTTCTACCCCGCCGTCACCACTGCTATCCAGGACAACGCGTACGCTGCACTTCAGGGCAAGAAGACGGTTGAACAAGCACTAAGCGACATGGCTGCCGCAATCGAGGCAGCAGGAGCATAACCCGGCAACCGTGTGAAGACGGGGGCCTAACCAGCTCCCGCCTTCACCGGCAGTAATGCACACTGGCAGCAATGCAAACCGACTGAAGCGCAGTGGAGAGAGGACAGGACATGGCCACACGACTGGCACCTAAACCAGGAGGTGATGCGAAGGGCCTAGATCCAGCGGAAAGCGCCGACCGGCGGGCCGCCTCCCAAACCAAATGGGCGACAACACTTATCGCACCGACGCTCGTTCTGCTGGGTATCGTGATCCTTTACCCGATTATCAGCGGGATAGTCATGTCCTTCCAGAAGAATGCCGGGCTTGACCCCGCCACCGGTCTCTTCACCGACGGAGGCTTCGCGGGCCTGGGGAACTACGCTGGCTGGCTCCTCCAGCAGTGTGGCGCAGTCGGCGGAGGTACAGTCGACTGTCCTCCGGGAACCCTCGGTTCCCAATTCTGGATTGCGACGGGAAACACTTTTTTCTTCACGGTCGTGACGGTGACACTGGAAACGATCATCGGCTTCTGGATGGCGCTCATCATGGCACGCAGCTTCCGCGGGCGCGGGCTTGTCCGGGCCGCCGTGCTGGTGCCCTGGGCCATTCCCACAGCGGTGACGGCCAAACTGTGGTTCTTCATTTTCGCGTTCCAGGGAATTGCCAATCAGTTATTCAATACCTCGATCCTGTGGACCGGCAGCGAGTGGCCCGCCAAGTCGGCCATCATCATTGCCGACGTGTGGAAGACAACGCCGTTCATGGCGCTGCTGATCCTGGCTGGGCTGCAGATGATCCCAGGCGATGTCTATGAGGCTGCACGGGTGGATGGCGCATCGACCTGGCAGCGCTTCCGCTACATCACCCTCCCGCTGGTGAAGCCGGCGCTCATGGTGGCGGTGTTGTTCCGGGTGCTGGACGCGTTGCGCATGTACGACCTCCCGGCCATTCTGACCGGCGGTTCGAACAATACGACTACCCTGTCGATGTTGGTCGTGGACCAGATCAGGCAGGGGTTCAATAGCGCCGCAGCGCTATCGACCATCACCTTCCTCATCATTTTCCTAGTCGCATTCATCTTCGTGCGGTTCCTCGGAGCGAACGTCTCCGAAGGTTCCGGAGTCATCAAGAAGGCGGAAATAAAATGAGCCACGCCACAGCCTCACAGCAGGCAGCGGCGACCGCTGTCAGTGACCACCGGCGTGCGGCGAGCAGCCGCGAGAAATGGTCCTCTGCCCGCACCTACATCAGTGCCGCCGTCATTGTCATCTGGTGTCTTTTGCCGTTCTACTGGATGGTGCTCACAGCCTTCCGCGAGGTTTCCTTCACTTATGACACGGCGTTTTACCCGACGCATGTGACCATGGCGAACTTTGAGACCGCGTTGTCGACCGCTGCGGGAAACAATCTTCCGCTGGCGCTGTTCAACAGTCTGATCATCGGCATGTCCGTGACTGTGATTGCGCTGGTGGTGGGTGTCTTCGCTGCCTACGCGCTGGCACGGCTCGAGTTCCCGTTCAAATTCGTGATCCTGGGCGTTATCCTCGGGGCGTCCATGTTTCCAGGAGTTGCCCTCATTACACCGCTGTTCCAGTTGTTTACCGATATCGGCTGGATTGGCTCGTATCAGGCGCTCATCATTCCGAATATTTCCTTCGTGCTCCCGCTGACGGTCTACACACTCACGGCCTTCTTCCGCGAAATGCCGTGGGAACTTGAGGAAGCTGCGCGAAT
>DGBL01000157.1 GCA_002384315.1 Micrococcaceae bacterium UBA4005
GCCGTGGTATCAGCGGTACTGGACCTGGCTCGTCGGCGTCGGCCAATGTTTCAAGCTGGAGTGCGACCTCGGAACCAACCGGCAGGGCATCGAAGTTGTCGATCTGCTCGCGCTTGCGGCCGGGTCGACCCTGCGGCTGGTCCTGCTGGCGACAGTGCTCGCGGCGGTGCTTGGGATCGCCATCGGCGTGCTGACCGCGGTGCGTCAGTATTCCGGTTTGGATTACGGCGTCACGTTTCTCACATTTCTCTTCTTCTCCCTGCCCGTGTTCTGGGCCGCCGTGCTTCTCAAGGAGTACATGGCCATCGGCTACAACGACTGGATCAGGGAACCTCAATTCAGCGTTCCCCAGATCGTGGTGATTGCGGTGGTGGTCGGCTTCCTGATGCAGGTCTTCCTAGCGGGAAACCGGACCCGGCGGATTGTCACTTTCCTGGTCTCCGCGGGTTTCGTCGCCCTCGTCATTCCCTACCTGACGTGGTTGAACTTCTTCCGGTTTCCGCAGCTGGGATTCGGTGCGGTCATGTTGCTCACGCTCGGCGTGGCACTGTCCGGTACGGCAATGAGCGTCGGACTGCGGAACACGAAAGTCCTCTATCCCGCACTGGCCACTGCTGCGCTGGGCGCGATCCTCTACTTCGTGACCTTCGGCCTCCTGGAGGAACCGAATGTGTGGATCCTCGCGGGAGGCGGCGCCCTTGCTGTCGCTCTTCCGGCCTTGCTGGGTCACTTCATGGGGGGATGGCTCCGGACACAGGCCATCGGCGTCAGCGTGGCCACCGGGCTGGTGGCTGCTACCTTCACGACGGTGGATCACATTTTCCGGGCATGGCCCGGATTCCTCGCCATCAAGCCCCGGCCGATCGCAACGATCGGTTCGCAGACCCCGAACTTCGCCGGGACGTTCTGGGAGGACTTCCTGGACAAGGGCGCACAGCTGCTGCTTCCCACCATCCTCCTAGCCATCATTTCCCTCGCCAGCTACAGCAGGTACACGAGATCCTCGATGCTAGAGGTCGGCCAGCAGGACTACATCCGAACGGCACGCTCGAAGGGGCTCTCCGAGCGAACGGTGATCTTTCGCCATGCGTTCCGCAACGCCATGATCCCCATCGCCACCATCGCCGCGTTCGACTTCGCGGGCCTGATCGGCGGCGCTGTGATCACCGAGTCGGTCTTCGGGTGGAAGGGTATGGGCGAACTTTTCCGCACGGGTCTCACCCAGGTGGATCCGGCGCCAGTCATGGCCTTCTTCCTTGTGACTGGTACGGCGGCGGTGTTGTTCAACATGCTCGCCGACATCTTCTACGCAATCTTGGATCCGAGGATCAGGGTATGAGTATCGAAACTGCAGAAACCACGACGAGGAAGGCAACGGCATGACGGTCAACAAGGAGCCAACCGACGTCGACATCGTTTCCCTTGCCGACGCCGAGGACGCGGCACTGCTGCGCAAGACCGACGTTTCCCTGAGCCAGGGGCAGTTGGTTCGGCGCCGATTCCTTGCCCACAAGGCAGCAATGGTTTCAGCGGTGACCTTGGTCTTCATCGCCATCATGGCGTTCACGTCCATCGGTTTCGGCGGCGTTCCGGGTTGGTGGGACAAAAGCTACATCCTCGCCGGCACGGTGGTCGATGGCGGGCGTCCCACCCTCTCCCTGGTCCCCTCAATACTTGGGGGAGACGGCATCCGCTGGGGCGAAAACCCCTTCGGGCAGGACAGCACCGGCAAGGACTATTTCGCCCTGGTCATGCGTGGAACGCAGCAATCGATCATCATCGCCATCATCGTCGGAATCGTTGCCACCGTGATAGGCGCTCTGGTGGGAGCGGTCGCCGGGTACTTCCGTGGATGGGTCGATTCGATTCTCATGCGCATCACCGATCTCTTTATCGTCATTCCGTTGCTGGTGTTGGCCGCCGTTCTCGGCCAGTTCGCCAGCCGTTCCGGCAATTCCACCGTCACGCTGGCCCTGGTGCTCGGCTTGGTCACGTGGACGGGACTCGCGCGTTTGGTGCGGGGAGAGGTCCTGTCGCTCAGGGAGAGGGAGTTTGTCGCGGCTGCCCAAGCCATGGGTGCGAAGACCGGCCGCATCATCATCAGACACCTTTTGCCGAACACGATCGGCGTGATCGTCGTGAACGCCACCTTCGCCATCGCCGGAGCCATCCTGTTGGAAACCGCCCTCAGCTACCTCGGGTTCGGCGTCAAGGCACCCGATTCGTCGCTGGGTTTGCTCATCAGCCAATACCAGAACGCCTTCACCAACCGGCCCTGGCTCTTCTGGTGGCCCGGCATGATCATCCTGGCCATCGCCCTCAGCGTGAACTTCCTCGGCGACGGGCTGCGCGATGCGTTCGACCCAAGGCAAACCAAGTCCGTTCGGCGGCAAAAGAAGGGAGCGGTCAAGAAATGAGCGCCTCAACCGACGTACGCCTGGACCAGGCGCCCGTCCTCAGTTTCAAAGACCTGAACGTCGTCTTCGAGACGGAATTCGCGGATGTCCATGCAGTCAAGGGGCTGTCGCTGGAAGTACGTCCCGGCGAGGTGGTGGCGCTTGTCGGCGAATCGGGTTCGGGCAAGTCCGTCACATCGACGGCCGCCATGGGCCTGCTGCCCGGCAACGCTCGGATCACGGGCATGGCCGAGGTCGGGGGCGTGAATGTTGTTGGCATGGATCAGAACAAGATCCGCAAGCTGCGTGCCACGGACATCGCCATGGTCTTCCAGGAGCCCATGACCGCGTTGAACCC
>DGBL01000143.1:0-2298 GCA_002384315.1 Micrococcaceae bacterium UBA4005
CTTCATCTCCCTGCGCCTGCTCAATGCGGCCGTGGACTACACGGCCCACTTCCCGGAAGGATACGAAGCCGGGCACACCGCCGGGCTCCGCCTGCTGCGCGTGGCAGCGCGGACCCGTCAAGAGCACGGCCCCGACGCCGTCGGCACCCTGTATGCGCGCATCGGCGCCCACCTCTTCGACACTGGGCGGGATGACCCGTCCCAGTCCGGCGCGACCGGACACCACGGAACCCGCGCTTTCCTTGGGCCTATCCTCACCGAGGCCGGTTTGCCGTCGTCGTTGGCGGATGCCCTCGACGACGGCTCCCTGGACGCCCTCATCCAAACCGAAACCGACGAAGCGCTCGCCCACACCGGCAGGGACGTCGGTACCCCGATCATCCACTTCGGGCCGCCGGACGGGGTCGCGTTCTTCGGACCGGTGATCAGCAGGCTTCCCGCCCCCGGTGAGGCGGGGGACCTGTGGGACCATGTGATCGCCCTCGCGCGCTTCCCTGGATTCGCCGAACTCAAGCGCAGCCTGCGCGAACGCCCGCAACTGCGCAGCTTCGGTATCGCCGAGGCCCAGGCCGGGGTGGAGGAGGACTGGCACGGTGGAAGCCGTCGCCTGAAGCGGTAACCGGGGTGTTCCGGATGCAGCGCACGCGTTTCCGGAAGGTACGTCACTCCGGAGTGACGTACGCCCCGGCAATTCCGCCGTCGACCATGAACGTGGACGCGGTAATGAAGGAAGAGTCGTCGCTGGCAAGGAATGCCACGGCTGCGGCAAGTTCTTCCGGCTCGGCGAATCGGCCCAAGGGAACATGGACGAGCCTGCGGGCTGCTTTTTCCGGATCCTTGGCGAACAGTTCCTTCAACAGCGGAGTATTAACCGGGCCTGGGCACAAGGCATTGACACGGACCCCTTGTCGAGCGAATTCCACGCCCAATTCACGACTCATCGAGAGAACCCCGCCCTTGGACGCACTATAGGAAATCTGCGAGGTCGCAGCCCCCATGACAGCCACAAAGGACGCGGTATTGATGATGGAACCCTTCCCCTGCGCCAGCATGTAGGGCAGAACGTATTTGCAGCAATAAAATACGGAGGTCAGGTTCACGTCCTGGACCTTGCGCCACGCCTCGATGCCGGTCTCGAGAATCGAGGCGTCGTTTGCCGGTGAAATCCCGGCGTTATTGAAGGCAATATCAACACTGCCGTAGGTCTCGTTGGTGACGGCGTAAAGATTTTTCACGTCTTCTTCGCTCGTCACGTCCGCTTTCACGAACAGACCGCCAACCTCTTCCGCGACGCGCAGTCCCGCGGTGGGGTCGACGTCGGCAATGACGACGTTGGCGCCTTCCGCCGCGAATCGGCGGGCGGTCGCCAGACCGATTCCGCTGGCCCCGCCGGTGATCACTGCACTGCGGTTGCGGAGCCGGTTGGAGATAACTTCAATCATTGTGGATTCCTTTTATTGCTTGTCTGCGTTACGGGCGGGTTGAGATGAAAACGTTTTTTGTTTCGGTGAAAGCGTTCAATGCGTCAGGCCCGAGCTCACGGCCCAGTCCGGATTGCTTGAACCCGCCAAACGGTGTCGAGTACCGGACGGATGAATGGGAGTTGACGGAGAGGTTTCCCGACTCGAGCCCGCGCGCCATGCGTAGGGCTCGTCCGATGTCCTGGGTCCAGATTGATCCGGAGAGTCCATAGATCGAATCGTTCGCCAGTCGAAGCGCATCGGCTTCATCCGTAAAGGGGATGACGGCAACCACGGGACCGAATATCTCCTCCTGCATCACGCGGTCGTCGGGAGAAGGGGTCAACACGGTGGGCGGGAACCAGAATCCCTTGCCCTCCGGCGCTGATCCCTGGAAAGCGATCGGCGCCCCGTCCGGAACAAACCCTGACACCGTTCGGTGTTGTGCCGCGGAAATCAGCGGACCCATGAACGTTTCCTCATGATGGGGGTCCCCGACCTTGAGGGCTTTCACTACGGGCTCCAGCAATTCAAGAAATCTCTCGTACACCGAATCCTGCACCAGGATCCGCGAGCGGGCGCAACAGTCCTGTCCAGCGTTGTCGAAGGCCCCGCCGGGAGCGGCGGCAGCCGCCACTTCAAGGTCGGCATCAGCAAAAATAATATTGGCGCTTTTCCCGCCAAGCTCCAGGGTCACCGGCTTGACCTGCTCGGCGCACCCAGCCATGATGCGTTTGCCCACAGCAGTGGAACCGGTGAACACGACCTTCCGCACGGCCTGATGGGTGACGAACCGTTCTCCTACGATCGAGCCCTTGCCAGGGATGATCTGCAGCAC
>DGBL01000143.1:2332-6717 GCA_002384315.1 Micrococcaceae bacterium UBA4005
ACATTGATCCCTCCGGAGACCGGGATCTGCTGGCCTAGGTGGCGCTCTGGCGCAGCCGAATAGTAGGACAGGACGTCCCGAACGTTCCCCGCTTCCCAGCGGGCGTTGCCGATGGTGTGGCCGGCATTGCGAACCTCGAGCTGGGCTAAGTTCTCCAGATCAGCGTCCACCGCGGCAGCGAACCGGCGCAGAAGCAGTGCCCGGTCTGCAGGCGCAACGTGGCGCCAGGAGTCAAAGGCGCGCGCCGCTTTCTCAATCGCCCGGTCCGTCTGCTCCAGGCTGGCGAGCGCGATCGTCTCGATGACCTCCTCCGTGGCAGGGTTCAGGACGTCAAACGTGGTTGTGGACATGGGCAGGGCTCTCCGTTCGTTCAGTGCGATAGGTACGTGCGGCGTCGATGAATCCGCTAAAAAGCCGCAGGTCGTCTAGATTTTGCTCGGGATGAAACTGGACGCCCAGCACCCACCCTCCGGAAATTGTTTCGACAGCCTCTACGGTGCCGTCTGCCGCTGCCGCAGTTATTCGCAGTGCGTCCGCTACCACCTCCAACGCCTGGTGGTGGTAACAGGGCGCAATAGCCCGCTCGCCGAGCAACTCCGCGCTGATGCTACCGGGTGTGGTGGAAAATTCGACGGAGCCGAAGACCCCCGGAGCCGGCTGGTAGTCGGCTTCAGGGTTTACGTCGGGGAGATGCTGAATGAGCGAACCACCCAGCGCCACGTTGAGGATCTGGGCGCCCCGGCAGATAGCGAAAAGCGGTAGGTCTACGGCAAGGGCCGCTCTGGTCAGTGCGAGGTCATGGGTGTCTCGGGCGGGTTGAGCGCGGGTCAGCTCGTGAGGCGTTGCCCCATAGTTCTCTGGACCTACATCACTACCGCCCGCAATGATTAGGCCGTCCAACATGTCCACGATTGTAGGATCCGTCCCCACCGGCGGCAGGAGGACCGGGGTCCCCCCCGCCGCCACGACGGCCTGGACGTAGGTGCCCGGAAGTATTGCGGCGTCGGATTTCCAGACCCCCCAGGCAGCTTCCTGGAAGTACGTCGTCAGGCCAATGCGGGGTCGATAGTTATCAGAGCCGTTCGAAGCCACGTTTGCGCTCCCAGTCCGTTACGGCACTGTCATAGGCCTTCAGTTCAATGTCGGCAGCATGCACGTAGTGGTCAACCACTTCGTCACCGAAAGCCTTGCGGGCGATCTCACTGGTGGCCAGCAGTGCCCGGGAATCGCGCAGGGTAGATGGAATCCTGTCAGCATCGGACTGGTAGGCATTACCCGCCGTGATGGGTTCGAGCTGGAGATTGTTCTCGATTCCGTGGATGGCGGCAGCGATGAGTGCGGCAGCTGCAAGGTAGGGGTTCAGATCCCCACCACCAACACGGTTTTCGGACCGGAGACCCGCGCCGTGCCCAACAACCCGCAAGGCGCAACTGCGGTTGTCCAGTCCCCAGGCGATCGCAGTGGGCGCGAAACTTCCCTCGACGTAGCGCTTGTAGGAATTGATGTTGGGCGCCAGGAAGTAGGACAGCTCCTTGAGTGCGGCAAGCTGGCCAGCAACGAAGTTCTCCATCACCGGGCTGAAGCCGTGATCGCCGTCTCCTGGAAGCACAGGCTTGCCCTCCAGGTCCGTCAGGCTGAAGTGAATATGGCAGGAACTGCCTTCGCGTTCGTTGTACTTCGCCATGAACGTGATGCTTTTCCCGTGTTGCGCCGCAATTTCCTTCGCCCCATTTTTGTAGAAAACATGGTTGTCGCAGGCTGCCAGAGCCTCCGCATACCGGAAAGTGATCTCCTGCTGACCGAAGTTGCACTCTCCCTTGGAGGACTCCACGATCAGACCGGCTTTTTCCATCCCGGTCCGGATGCTGCGGATCACCGGTTCCAACCGTGCAGTGGCGAGCAGCGAGTAATCGATGTTGTACCGCGTCGACGGGGTGAGTCCTTCGTATTTTTTATCCCAGGCATCCTCATAACCGTCTTCAAACATGATGAATTCAAGTTCCGTGCCGATATGTGCGCGGTATCCCAAAGCCTCCAACCGATCGATCTGGGCGCGCAGGATCTGCCGGGGCGACTGGATCACCGGGCTCCCGTCAAGCCACAGGATGTCGCACTGGATGAGGGCCGAACCTTCCAGCCACGGAACCGTGCGCAGTGTGGAGAGATCCGGACGCATCACCATATCCCCATAGCCGTTTGCCCATGAAGACATCGAGTACCCCGCGACGGTGTTCATCTCTACATCTACGGCGAGGAGGTAGTTGCAGCCTTCAGCCCCATGCCCGAGCACATCTTCAAGGAAGGACCTAGCCCCGCAGCGCTTTCCTTGCATTCGGCCCATCGCATCAGTGATGGCAACCACCACCGTGTCGATCTCTCCGGCACCGATTTTCTCCCGGAGCTCCTCAACGCTCAGGTGGGCTTGGGCCAGTTTTCCTGGTGTCTGACTTGTCATTGAATGTCCGTAACTTCGATCTTTGATCGTGGATTGTTGAGACCTGGCCGCCACCGCATGGCAGCGGCCAGGCAGGTCGGCTGTCAGCCTTTGAGCTCCGCTTCGGCAGCGGCCAAGCGCGCGAATTCCTCTTCGGGCGCCCCCGATACGATGCGGTGGCGGCTGTAATACCAGTAGTAAAGCAGCGCTGCGCCGAATATTCCCGCCGTGATGGACGCTGCGAGCACGTCGACGAAGAACGTCGCGACGACGGCGATAGCCGCGAGACCCAGCGCGATGGATGTGGTCACCACTCCGCCGGGTGTCCGATATCCGCGGGGGAGGTCCGGTTCTTTTATCCTCAGCACAATGTGCGAAAGATTGAGCAAGACATACGAAACCGTGGCGCCGAACACGGCGATATTGATGAGCAGCCCGCCGTTGCCGGTCACGGCCGCCAGGATGAACCCGATAGTCCCAGGGACAATCAGCGCCCAGTATGGAGTGCGCCTCGCGCCGGTCAGCGACAACCATTTGGGCAGGTAACCAGCACGGGAGAGCGCGAAGAGCTGACGGGAATATGCGTAAATGATGGAGAAGAAGCTGGCCACCAGCCCGGCAAGGCCTGCATAGTTGACGAAGTCCGCCAGGAGTGTGTTTCCGCCGTAAGCGATACGGATCGCTTCAGGCAATGGGTTGTCGGATCCGCTCATAGCTGATGATCCGGCGGCGCCGGGGACCAGAACAAGCATCAGGGCACCGAAGATCACCAGGATCACTATCGCGGCGATGATTCCACGAGGCATGTCCTTCTTTGGGTCTGCAGTTTCCTCGGCGGCCAGGGGAACACCTTCAACCGCAAGGAAAAACCAGATGCCATAAACGAGCGCTCCGACGATGCCGCTGATACCCATCGGCAGAAACGCGCTGGAGGTTGGCGAACCGTCAGGAACAATGTCAAAAAGGTTGGCGGCGCTGAAGTGCGGCAGCAGCCCGATGACCACGGCAACCAGTGCGACGACGGCGATGACAGTGATGCCGAAGATCATTTTCAGTGCTTCGCCCACGCCACGGAGATGGATCCCAATGAAAATCACATAGGTGACCAGATACACGGGCCAGGAGTTCGTCAGTCCGAAGAGTCCTAGCGCTTCGATGTATCCACCGATAAAAATCGCAATCGCGGCCGGCGCAACAGCGTACTCGATGAGTACAGCCATCCCGGTGGCGAATCCTCCCAGCGGGCCCAGTGCCCGCCGCGCGAATCCATATCCGGCTCCAGCGGTCGGCAAGGTGGAGGATAGCTCCGCTAGCCCGAACACCATGCAGGTGTACATAATGCCCATGAGGATGAAGGCGATCAGAAGTCCGCCCCAGCCGCCTTGCGCAAGTCCAAGATTCCATCCGGCAAAGTCGCCGGAGATGACATAAGCCACGCCGAGCCCCGCCAGTAACACCCAACCTGCGGCCCCACGTTTAAGCTGGCGATGCTCCAGGTACCCGTTATCGGGCACAGATAGGTTCAATGGAGTGGATTTCATAAGAATTCCCTTCTTCCAAGGGTCTTAATGGTCTGTTTATAGTCCATAGATATGAGAACAGTGTGTGCCCCATCACAGTTCACGTCAAGAGAAAAAATGAGTGTGTCTCAGATTTGGGGTGCTTTTACGACCCGTGGACCCGGATGAACCGCAAATAATTGGTGCGCTCATAGGCTTTTTTTCATACCGGAATAGGATGGGGGCATGGATGACATGGACGAAGCGGCTTTCGTGACCTCCACCCGCTTTCTCCGGCCCGTCCGGCAGGGGAACACCTTTGAGGAGACCATTGAACGGCTGCTCCAGAACATCAAGCTGGGCCTATTCCGGACTGGAGACAAGTTACCTGCCGAGCGCGAACTAGCCGAGTTGCTCGGCGTATCCCGCGCGACACTGCGCGATGCCCTGGC
>DGBL01000143.1:6729-9433 GCA_002384315.1 Micrococcaceae bacterium UBA4005
CACCTGCTGGACACATTGGCAGAGGTCGCGACGGCGTCGGCCCTCCACTACCGGCCCAAAGACGCTAGGTTCCATGTGGCCATTGCCGAAGTCACCGGGTCGCGGAGCCTAGCAGCGGCCATTGCGGACGTACGCACCAGGGTCAGCGACCTGCTGGACCACATACCCTTCCTGGAACCCAACC
Organism: Micrococcaceae bacterium UBA4005; assembly: GCA_002384315.1. Classification (GTDB taxonomy): domain Bacteria; phylum Actinomycetota; class Actinomycetes; order Actinomycetales; family Micrococcaceae; genus Arthrobacter_D. The sequence goes on from DGBL01000143.1 coordinate 6,914, forward strand.
TGGAGCACTCGAACCGTCAGCACCAAAAGATTATTGACGCCATCCTCCGAGGTGATGCCGACGAAGCCTATAAGGCATCCCAGGATCATCTGGAGGGAACGGCTTCATTGCTACACGGTTTTCTTGCTTCACCGGACTCGTCGATACCGGACGCGGCGCCGACACCGTGACGTGCCGGACGAAATACGGCGCCGCATATTGCGGGGGCCCCCGGTCCCGGATACTGTAAGGGCTCTACAGTACTAACAGTTGAATTGCTGATGATCTGCGGCGGGAGAGCCCTGCCGGTACGTTAAAGTCAGGCGCCGTAGGAGCAACTCCTCCCCAGGAATCTCTCAGGCCCACGTACCGCCGCGGTGAGGCAACTCTGGAAAGTAGTCGGAACCTCGACTCACCGACGGTGCAACCGGGACACTGCCTTTGGGCAGGTCACGCGGAATCTCTCAGGTCCAATACAGAGCGGGGAGGAACCCGACTCATCGTGGACGTAAAGAGCCACCTGAATTTTGGAGTTCCTCATGACGATCCAACCGTCGCCGTCCATCTTCGCCGACCGCCATATCGGTGCACGCCGCGAATCCGATATCGCCGCGATGCTCACTGCAGTGGGCTACGAATCGGTCGATTCCCTCGTTGACGCAGCAGTTCCCGCCAACATCCGCCAAGGCACACCGCTGGAACTCACCGCCGCGCTAAGCGAAGTCGAAACCCTGGCTGAGCTGCGTAAACTCGCTGCGAAGAACACGACCGCCGTCCAGATGATCGGCCAAGGCTACTACGACACCGCCACCCCACCGGTGATCCGCCGCAACATCCTCGAAGCGCCCGCCTGGTACACGGCCTACACCCCGTATCAGCCCGAGATCTCCCAGGGCCGGCTAGAGGCGCTGCTAAATTTCCAGACCATGGTGCAGGATCTCGTTGGCCTGCCCATCGCCAATGCGTCCCTGCTGGACGAAGCGACCGCCGTCGCCGAGGCTGTGCTGATGATGCGCCGCGCCAACAAAAACACACCCGCCCTCGGGGGCAGGACAATCCTCGACGCAGACTGCCTGCCGCAGACCATCGCCGTCGTCAGGGGCCGCGCCGAGGCACTCGGCTTTGAGGTCGACGTCGTGGATCTCTCTGCCGGGCTACCCGAGGGTGCCATCAACGGCCTCGTCCTGCAGCAGCCCGGCGTGTCCGGGCGGGTCTTCGACCACAGTGCCATCATCGCTGAGGCCAAGAAACGCGGCGCGCTGGTAACGGTCGCGGCCGACCTCCTGGCTCTGACGCTCATCACGCCGCCTGGTGAACAGGGCGCGGACATCGCCGTCGGGTCCACTCAACGCTTCGGGGTTCCGCTTTTCTATGGCGGACCGCACGCCGCCTACATGGCCGCGCGCACGGGGCTTGAGCGTTCCCTGCCGGGCCGCCTGGTGGGAGTCTCCCGCGATTCCGCCGGAACCTCCGCCTACCGTCTAGCCCTACAGACCCGTGAACAGCACATTCGCCGGGAGAAAGCCACCTCCAACATCTGCACTGCGCAGGCACTGCTGGCGATCGTCTCGTCCATGTACGCGGTCTATCACGGCCCGGACGGGCTGAAAGCGATCGCCGAGACGGCACACAGCCATGCCCGAACCATCGCCTCCTCGCTCACGGCGGCCGGGCTGGACGTGGCACACACCAACTTCTTCGACACCGTAACCGTGTCCGTTCCGGGCAAGGCGGCGGCCGTGATCGCCGCCGCCGAAGCCCGCGGCATCAACCTGCGCAGCATCGACGCGAACACGGTGGGCATCTCCACCGATGAGACGACGACGACGACGATCGTCGACGCCGTCCTCGCCTCCTTCGGCGCCACCGCCACTGCGGCGACAGGCGTCTTCACCCTGGATGCCGCCGTCGTACGTTCGAGCAGCTATCTGCAGCACCCCGTGTTCAACACGTACCGTTCCGAGACCCAGCTGCTGCGCTATATCCGCAAGCTCTCGGACCGGGACCTGGCGTTGGACCGCACCATGATTCCGCTCGGCTCCTGCACCATGAAGCTCAACGCCACCGCCGAGATGGAGGCCATCTCCTGGCCCGAGTTCGCCTCGATCCATCCTTTCGCCCCGGATTCCCAGACCGTCGGCTGGAGGGAGCTGATTGCCGATCTCGAAGCCCAACTGGTGGAGATCACCGGCTACGACCAAGTCTCCATCCAGCCCAACGCAGGATCCCAGGGCGAGCTCGCGGGCCTGCTGGCGATCCGCGGCTACCACCGCTCGCGCGGGGAATACCAGCGCAATGTCTGCCTGATTCCGGCCTCGGCCCATGGCACTAACGCGGCCTCCGCGGTGCTGGCCGGCATGAAGGTGGTTGTGGTGGCGACCGGCGGGGATGGCGCCATCGACCGTGCCGATCTGAGCGCCAAAATCAAGGCCCACGAGCAGGCCCTCGCTGCGATCATGATCACTTATCCCTCCACCCATGGTGTGTATGACGCGGACGTACGCGAGGTATGCGACACCGTCCATGCCGCTGGCGGCCAGG
>DGBL01000008.1:0-4437 GCA_002384315.1 Micrococcaceae bacterium UBA4005
CCGCTGTGTCCCGGCTGCCGGGCGAAGTGCACCTGGTGGGTTCCCACGGCTCCGAGTTCGACATCGGGTATGTCCACGGGCTCTCGGAATCGTGCCGGGCGGATGCGCGGACGTGCGTGCGTGCCATCGCCGAAAAATTCGGAGTCTATTACACCGATAACCACTCGGTGATCGAGCTGACCACGGTGGAGCCGTCCAAGGGCCGCGCGCTGGAACACCTGCGGTCGCAGCTCGGCGTCGATGCGGCGATGTTCGCCGGTGATGCCCCGAACGATGAATCTGCGCTGGCCACCCTGCGCGGACCGAACCTCGAGATCCGGGTGGGTGAGGGAGAATCCGTGGCCGCCCATCGGATCAGCAGCCCNNCTGGCCCACCTGCTGGCTCTACTGTTCGAAATGCGCCGCGCCTGGCTCTTCGGCGAGGACGCCGTAGACATTGAACGCCACTCGATGCTCGCCGACGGTTCGTCCACAGCACTGATTGCCCCGGACGCGAAAGTCTGCTGGATGACCCATCCCTTGCCCGACTCCGGGTCGCTGTTCGCCCATATCCTCGGCGGTGACCCCGCAGGGCACTTTAGCGTGGCTCCGCTGAAGGATTCCCGACTGTTGGGACAAAGGTATGTGGACAACACCAATATTGTGGAAACCCGCTGGGCGAAGATGATGGTCAGTGACTATCTGGAAACCTCGCCCGATGGCATTACCCAGCTGGTACGGGTACTCAGCGGGTCCGGTACCGCGAAAATCACGTTCGCGCCGCGCCCCCACTATGCCAACGCGNNGCCGTGGCTGAGGTTGACCTGCGGAACGGACCAGTGGTGCTGACCCTTCGCGGCGGGGACACCGACCCGTTCATGCCCGACGACGCCGGCGAGCCCTCCCGGCGCGCCGCCGTCGCCGCCGTGTCGCGGCGCTGGGTCACCAGCCTGGAGCTCCCCACGGTCAAGGCGCTGGTGGACCTGGGCTCGACCCCGGAGGCCGAAGGCTTCCTGCGTTGGCTGGACGGCATCCTCGCCCAGACCCCGGGCCCTGAGTGGCTGCACCCGCTGTACTCGGTGACCGGCACTCCGCTGGCCACCGAAGCAACCGTGGAATCCCTGCCTGGGTACGCTGGCTCCCGGCCGGTGCGGATCGGCAACGCCGCAGACCACCAGGTGCAGCTCGACGTCTTCGGTCCCGTGGCGGATCTGATCGATTCGCTGAGTGCGCGCAATGGGAAGTATTGGCGGAAACCATCCGCTCCGAGGTGCTGCGGGAAGGCTGGGATGAATCCGCCCGCTCCTACACTGTGGCCTACGACAGCCCGGACCTCGACGCCGCCGTCCTGCACATCGGACTCTCCGGCCTGCTGGAGGCGCAGGATCCGCGCTTCCAGGCCACGGTCGCCGCCGTCGAGCGGGAACTGCGCGTGGGCCCCACGGTCTTCCGCTACCGGTACGACGACGGCCTGCCGGGCCTGGAGGGCGGGTTCCATATCTGCACCACCTGGCTGATTGAGGCCTATCTGGCGGTCGGCCGGTACGATGACGCCGAAGAATTGTTCAACCAGCTGGTGGCCCTCATGGGGCCCACCGGGCTCCTGCCGGAGGAGTACGACCCCGCAACGGAAACCCATCTGGGCAACCACCCGCAGGCGTACTCCCATCTGGGTTTAATCCGCTGCGCCCAGCTCCTCGACCAGCACCGCGCCTCCCGCCCGGACGGGCCGATCACCCAGGCCATGGCGGTCGTGGGGTAGCCGCCTAGTCAGCGGGCGCGCTCGCCGGCAGGGCGTTGGCCCGTGCAATCCCGCCCAGCCAGGCCAGGCTTGGCTTCGGTTGCCGCTCGAAGGTTTTAGGGTCCCAGCTGATCAGGCCGAACGTCGGCCGGTAGCTACCCCATTCGTAGTTATCGAGGGCGCTCCAGTGCAGATAGCCGCGGATGTCGATGCCGTCGTCGATCGCGCACGCGACTGCTTCCAGCGCGCCGCGCGTATAGTCGATACGCCGCGAGTCGTCCGCAGTTGCGATTCCGTTTTCCGTAACGTAGATAGGTAGGCCGTTGCGTTTCCAGGAGTTGCGGATGCCGTCCCCGATGGCTTGCGGGTAATACTCCCAGCCGGTAAGTGTCCGTTCGGCGTCATCGGCAATCGGTAGCGGGCCCTCCAGTCCTATCCGCGTGCGGGTATACGCCTGGACACCCACCCAGTCATCCCCCGCACAGGCGTCAAGGAACACATGCTCACGGGATGTTCCGTACTCCTCGGCGACAGCCTCGGCACCGGGTTCGCCCTGATACGCCTGGGTGGCCACCGACCAGCCTGCCTTCTTACCTTCGGCCTGCAGCAACTGCACCGCCCGCCGGTGCGCCGCAATGAGGTGCCCGGTCACGACAGGGTCTCCTGCGGGTAACCCCACGGCGGGGAAGCCCCGCTCCGGGTCGGAAAGCACAGCAACCATATTGGGCTCATTGATGGTGCAGACCAGGTCCACCTGTTCGAGAACCGGCAGCACGTGACCGACATAGCGGGCGAACTTCTCCACACACCCGGGATCTTTCCATCCCCCCGCACGCGCAAACCAGACGGGGTTGGAAAAGTGGTGGAGTGTTACCACCGGCACCAGCCCGAGGTCGACGGCGGTTGCCACCATCCGCCGGTAATGCCCCAGCGCGGCCCGGGAGATAAACCCTTCCTCGGGTTCGATCCTCGCCCACTCGATACTGAACCGGTAGGACGTCAGACCAGCCTCCGCCAGGAGCGACATGTCCTCTGCGTAGCGGTGGTAGCTATCCGCTGCGTCTCCGCTGGGCTCTTCCACTGCAGGTCCGGGCAGATGCCCATGCTCCCGCTGCCACCAGTCCGAGTTGGTATTTCCTCCCTCGATCTGGTGCGCGGCTGTAGAGGCCCCCCAGAGGAACCCGTGTGGGAATTTCATGGATGACTACTTTCCGCCGGGGTGCCCCGGCTATTTGATGCCGGTCAGGGCGATGCCCTGCACAAAGTACTTCTGCAGGAGCACGAAGATGATGAGGATCGGCAGCACGACCACGAAAGCTCCGGCCATCATGAGCCCGTACTGTGCAGCGTTCTGCCCGACTGAGTACAGTGCCAGCGCAACCGGCAGGGTGTAACGGTCCTCGCTGGTTGCCACGACGAGCGGCCACAGAAAGTTATTCCATGAGGCAAGGAACGTGAGGATGGTCAGCGTCGCCACGGCCGGGCCGCACAGGGGCATGATCACGCGCAGGAAGATCCGCCACTCACTGGCGCCGTCGATCCGTGCCGCTTCGATGAGTTCGTCGGGCAGGCCAAGCATGAACTGCCTCATCAGGAATACCCCGAGGGGTGCAATGAGGAACGGAAGGATCAGCCCGGGATAGGAGTTCACCAGACCAAGGTTGGCCGTCAGGACGAACAGTGGGACGAAGGTCACCACCCCGGGCACCATCAACGTTCCCAGCACCAGGACGAAGAGAACTTTTTTGCCTGCGAAGTCCAGCTTGGCCAGTGCGTAGCCCACCATCGATGAAAAGACAATGTTTCCAGCCGTCACGAAAACAGCCACAACCAGGCTGTTCACAAAGAAGTTAGCGAAGTCCAGCCGGACGAACAACGCGGTGTAGTTTGCGAGGGTTGGCTCCAGCGGCCAAAAGTTCAGCGGATACTGACGGATCTCTTCCGTGGTTTTGAATGACCCGAGAATCATCCACACAAAGGGGAAAATCATGGCGACCATGCCGGCCGCGAGGACCACATAAACCCAGGCCCGGGAGGCTTCTCCCGTGCGGGGGCGACGTGAGCGGCCCGCCGTCGCGGAGTGGACAGCTGCCCCAGGTGTAATCGCCATGTCAGTCCTTCCGTCCGAGCAGCCGGAACTGAATGAGGGAGAGCACCACAATAGCCAGAAACAGGATGTAGCTCGCTGCCGAAGCATAGGAGTAGTTGCCGAAGCCGAACTGGCTGTAGGTGTACATAGCGCTGGACAGGGTGGCGTCCAAAGGGCCTCCACTGGTCATGACATAGGGTTCTTCGAAAAACTGGAGGAACCCGATTCCGGTGATCACTGCGGCAAACAAGATCGGTGGGCGCATCGCTGGCAGGGTAACGTTCCAGAACCGCTGGAATGCGCTGGCCCCATCGACCATCGCCGCTTCGAGGTGTTCCCGTGGAACCCCCTGGAGTCCCGCGAGGAAAATCACCATCAGCGTCCCGATATTGCGCCACACGGCCATAAGAATAAGGGACGGCAATGCCCAGAATTCATCTTCAAGCCAGTTAGGCCCATCAATTCCGAACCACCCGAGGAACCCGTTCACCAGGCCGTCCGGCTGAAGCATGAAGCGCCACACGATGGCAACGGCGACGATACTGGTAACAACCGGAGCGTAGTAACCCACGCGGAAGATCGTGCGAAACCGGGTGATGCCGCCGTTGAGGGCCAGCGCCACCAGCAA
>DGBL01000008.1:4473-11009 GCA_002384315.1 Micrococcaceae bacterium UBA4005
GGTCCAGTGCCATGGCTACAGACCGGTTCCGATACTTTCAGCCTGCGTCTGTATGGTTGAAAGAGCCTCATCGACAGTGGTGTCTCCCCGCGTCACCTTTTCAATTTCCTGATCAATCACGGCCGATACCTGCGCCCAGGTGGGAATTGCCGGAGGTGCCTTCGAGTCACCGAGCTGCTCCGCGAAAACGCTCAGGTACGGGTCCTTGGAGAACGTCGGATCCTCGTAAGCTGCCTGGACGCTCGGAAGCGTTGTCGAAATGCCGTACCACTCGATTTGGGTTTCGGGCTGGCTCAGCCAGCGAACGAACTTCCAGCTTGCATCCCGGTTCTGGCTGTCCTTGAAGACTGCAAGATTTCCACCGCCGGTGAAACTTGTTCGCGAATCCGCACCGGGGACCATTGCGACGCCAAACTTGTCATTGAATTCCTCGCCGCCCTGGTCCTTCAACAGACCGACGTGGAACGGTCCGCTGAAGAACGACCCCACCTCGCCTGAAATGAACTTCTGCTCAATTTCTCCGGTTTCCAGGCGCACCGGGTCCGATATTCCTTCTTCGAAGAAACTGGCGTAATACTCGAGGGCTTCCTTCCATTGCGGAGTTTCGAACGTGAACTCGGTGCCGTCCTCGTTCATGATGTCGCCGCCCTGTTGCCACACCAGTGGTGCCAGATACTGCCAAGAGTCGAACCCGCCCGGCGGGAGGGAAACCCCGACGTCTGCGCCTTGGGACTGCAGGGCCTTCGCGAACGTCTTGTACTCTTCCCAGGTTGCAGGCGCCTGCACTCCGGCAGCGTCGGCCATATCGGTGCGGTAAAACATCACCCGGGTGTCAACGTACCAGGGGACCCCATAGGCCACATCGTCAACAACGGCGGTCCCCCACGATCCGGGGAAGAACGAGGATTCCTCCACCAGCCCGGCAGGTGTCGGCTCAAGGGCTCCGGTAGCAGCGAACTCACCTACCCAAGTTGTACCCAGCATCGAAATATCCGGTGTCTCGCCGCCCGCGATCGAGGTGGCAAGACGGTCGTGCGCACTTTCCCAGGGGACTGCGGTCACGTTAATGGTCGCGTCAGGGTTTTCCGCTTCGAACTTGGTGGCGAGCTGGTCGAGCACTTCACCTTCATTGCCCATCGCCCAAATAGTTACTTCTCCGGTTGCGGGAGTTTCGTCAATAGCTGCTCCGCCTGATGGAGCGGAATCTCCTCCGCCGTCACCCCGCCCGCAACCAGTCACCGCGAGTGTGCCGATTACGGCCACTGCGCTCCATGATCTCCATCGATTCATAGTGTTGTCTCCAGTAAATTCCGTGATCTGCCGAGTCGGCTCATCGTCCAGCCCACCGCCTTTCAGTGGCCTAGTTGTCAAACTAGCACTAAAACCTTACATAGGAAAGGTTTTTAGTTACCTTTCATGCGCTAGGTTTTGGAACATGACAAACTCGCCGGCGCAAAAACGCGGAAGCTACGCCAAAGGTCAGGCCAAACGCCAAGAAATCCTCGATGCGGCTCTGGTCGTCTTTGGGCGAAGTGGATTCCACAGCGGATCTTTGCGGGAAATTGCCAAGCGAGTTGGGCTGACGCCGGCCGGGTTGGTGCACTATTTTGCAGACAAGGAAGAGTTGTTCACGGAAGTCTTGCGGCAGCGGGATGAGCGCGTACGCGCGGTTGCTGGTGAGGTCGCGGAGCAATCGCTGCTGGAACAGATGCGCCGGGTTGTCTCGTATAACCAGACGACGCCCGGACTAACGTCCCTCTATACCGTGGTCTCAGCAGAAGCGACCAACAGCGATCACCCGGCCCACGAATATTTTGCTTCCCGCTATGGCGAACGTGCCAGCCAGACGGCAACTATCTTGTCCGAGGCGCAGCGGGACAACCTCGTGCGCAAGGATCTCAATGTCCAGCATGCGGCCCGCCTGATTTCAGCGGTCATGGACGGGCTTCAACAGCAATGGCTCCTGGACAACACTGTCGACATGACCGCGATATTCGATGAATTCGTCCGCGGATATTTTCTGCCACAGTCCCCGCCCGAATAACTCTCCCTATCGCCAGAACTCAACTCGAGCGAAACAACTACCCTCGCCGCGTCTTCTCCACATACTCGGTGATAGTTCTCAGCTGGTAGCGCAAAACCTCGTCGGCAGCCTCGTTTTCGGCGAACACACTGGAGACCATCACGGTGATCTGAATGACCCGCTTCCAGTACCGCACCGCCGCCTCGCGGGCGTCCTCATCCGGACCGGACCAGCGCAGCACCGTTCCCGCCACCGGCAATCTCCACGCCCGCAGCGCGGCAAGCCTTATTCCGCTGTCCCACCAACTCGTCGTCGGCCTTGGGATGGGTGGAGAACGGGATGAAGTCCGCGTGCGGGGTCAGCTGCAGGTACTTGGAGCCGAGATCCGCCGCCACCTGCGGGAACTCCAGCAGCCCGTGGGTGGAGTGAAACGGTGTGGGGTCGAGAGCGATTTTCATGAGTAGAGCCCCGGCTTGGCGTTAAGCTGGACGGTTTCCCGGACGCCGCTCTTCTGCGCGGCAACTCCTGCCTCGCAGCACGCGGCCGTCGCGTAGCCGTCCCAGGCCGAGGGCCCGCCGATTTCACCGCGGCGGGCGGCGTCCGCCCAGGCCTGGACCTCGACGTCGTACGCCGCGCCGAATCGCTCGATGAAACCCGGGGTGGCCCGCCCGCCCCAGCGTCCAGCAGAACGCACGTATGCCCCGCCGTCCCCGCCGATGTTCACAATGCCCTGCTCGAACGTGGCCTGTGTGGCCACCTCGTAGCCGAACTGGGCGTTGACGAAGATTTCGACGTCCGCCAGCACTCCGGACTCGGTCTCGATCAGCACCTGCTGCGGGTCGTGCTGGCCCGCGGGTGCGTTCCGGCTCGCTTTGCCCAGGCGCACCTGCACGGAGGTGATCTCTTCGCCGGTCAGGAAGCGGACTGCATCGAATTCATGCACCACCGAGTCGTTGATCAGCATCTCGTTAGTGAATCCCGGAGGGGTGTCCGGGTTACGGTGCGCGCAATGCAGCATCAGCAGTTCGCCCAGCTCGCCGTCCCTGATCATGGCGCCCAGCTGCGCATATTCGGCATCGTAGCGGCGCATGAAGCCCACCTGGATCCGCGTGCGGCCCAGCTTCTGCTCCGCCTGCACCACGCGCCATGCCGACGCGGCATCCGGCGTCAACGGTTTCTCGCACAGGATCGGAAGGTCCAGCGCCACAGCCTTGAGCAGAATGTCCTCATGCAGGAATCCGGGGGTGGCAATCAGCACGGCATTGACGTCTCCGTTGCGCAGCGCCCCTTCGGCGTCGGCGAGCGCCACAGCACCGGCGATGCCTTCGACGGCGGCTTCCGCGCGGGGAAGATCAACGTCAACGACGGCGGCCACCTGAGCGCCATGGATGCGGGTGTTCAGGCGCTGGATGTGGTCCGCGCCCATGCGGCCAGCGCCAATGACGGCGACGCGCAGGGTTTCAGTCATTGTTCTCTTCCTTTGCTGGGCTGTGCTGGCTAGTGGACTGCGGTACGGGAACCGCAGGAGAGCAGGTAGTTACGAGTGCGCGTGGCAATAGGCAGGGGGACATCAAAGGCCACCGGGTACATGTCCTGTTCCACGATCCCGAAGATCGGCTTGTTGAGGGCCTCGACAGCCTCAATGACCTCGCGAAGGTCCGGCAGCCCGCGGGGTGGCTCGATCATGACCCCGGCCAGATTGGCTGCGGCCCAGGTCAGGTCCTGTTCGCGGACTGTGGTCAGGACCTTCGGGTCGATCTGCTTCAGGTGCAGGTAGCCGATCCGCTCCGGGTACTTGCGGATCAGCTCCACGCTGGAGGCTCCGCCGTACTCGGCGTGCCCGGTGTCCAGGCACAGGTTCAGGTATTGGGGGTCGGTGAGCTCCAGCAGGTATTCGATGTCCTGCTGGGCGCTGACGTGGGAGTCGGCATGGGAGTGGAACTGCTGGTTCAGCCCGTATTCCTCCAACAGCACTTTGCCGAGCCGATTGTGGCCTTCGAACAGGTCCGTCCACTGCTTGCTATCCAAGGTGCCCGGCTCCACCGCCTCCCCGGTGACGTCATCGCGCCACATGGCGGGGATGACCACCAGGTGCTCCCCACCCATCGCAGCCGTCAGTTCGGCCACCTTTCGGGCCGGTTCCCATGCGATATCCCACTGGTCTATGCCTCGATGGAAGGCAGTGAACACCGTGCCCGCGGAGACTTTCAGGCCCCGCTGCCTCAGCTCATCGGCCAGTCGGGCGGGGTCCGTGGGCAGGTAGCCGTAGGGTCCGAGCTCAATCCACCGGTAGCCGGATTCGGCTACTTCGTCGAGGAACCGTTCCCACGGAATCTGTTGGACGTCCTGGGCGAACCACACTCCCCACGAATCCGGAGCGGTTCCGATGGTCAACTTGTTTTCTATCTCAGTCATGTCAGCGTGGTCCCTTTTCGCAGGAATTCCCGGTTGCCCGGTGTGGGTTGGTGACGGCCTAACCGAGCAGCGGCTTTTGGTTCTTTTTCTGTTCGGCATAGACCTGGCGGGCCTGCCGGGTCGAATCGAGTGCGGAAATTTCGGCGACCGGAACATCCCACCACGACTCGGAACCGGGAGCGTCCAGAAGCGGATCGGATTCAATGTGGATGAGGATGGGGCCGCCGCCCTGGGGCGTGGAAATAGCCTCCCGGAGCGCCCGCTCCAGATCCGGAATCGAGCGCTCGCCCGGTTCGATGCGGACCACCCGGACACCGAGGGATTCAGCATTGGCGGCAAGGTCAATCGGCAGCCTCTCGCCGTCGTCGAATGTGTGCTGCGCTTTCTCCAGCGTGCGGTATTTGGTGCCGAACCGCTGGGATCCGAGCATTTCCGACAGGGCTCCGATGGAGGCGTAGCCGTGGTTCTGAATCAGCACCACAATCAGTTTGATCCCCTCCGCGACGGCCGTGACCAGTTCGGTGTGCATCATCAGATAGGATCCGTCGCCCACCATCACGACGACGTCACGGTCGGTTCCGCCCGCGGCCGCCTCGGCCAGGGCTGCACGTTTGACGCCCAGCCCGCCGGCAATCTCGTAACCCATGCACGAATAGGCATATTCGACGTGGTAGCCGAACTCGTCTTGCACCCTCCACATCTTGTGTAGGTCCCCGGGTAGGGACCCTGCCGCGCAGACGACGACGTCGGCCGGGCGCATAGCCCGGTTGGTCGCCCCGATGATCTCGTTCTGGGAGGGCAACGGCGTGTGGCGCTCGTCGAAGACCCCGTCCACCGCGGCATTCCAGCGGAGTTTTTCCGCCGCAATACGTTCCTCCAGGTCACCGCCAATCCGGTAACCGCCGAGGGCTTCGGTTAGCTTCAGCAGGGCTTTGCGGGCATCCGCGACGATGGGCAGCTTGGTCCCGTGCTTGTACGCATCGAACGCGGTGACATTGATATTGATGAATGTGACGTCCGGGTTCTGGAACGCGGTGCGTGAGGCGGTCGTAAAGTCTTCGTACCGGGTACCGATGCCGATGACCAGGTCGGCCTCTGCGGCCAGGGCATTGGCCGCCGTCGTCCCGGTCGATCCTATGGCGCCGACGGAATATTTGTGGTCCCACGGAAGCACGCCAACCCCGGCCTGGGTGTTGCCGACAGGGATGCCCGTGGCCTCGGCAAATGCGGCCAAAGCCTCAGCGGCGAAGGCATAGAGCACTCCCCCGCCAGCGAGGACCAGCGGGCGGCGGGCGGCCCGGATGGCATCCGCTGCACGGCAGATCTCGTGGTCCTCGGGTTCGGGCCGGCGGATCCGCCAATCCCGTTCGGCCAAGAACTCTTCCGGTACGTCGATGGCTTCGGCCTGCACGTCCTGCGGCAGGGAGATGGCGACAGCGCCGGTTTCGGCCGGATCGGTGAGTACGCGCAACCCGTTGAGCAGTGCGGAATAAAGCTGTTCGGGCCGGGAGACCCGGTCGAAGTAGCGGCAGACGGGCCGGAAGCTGTCATTGACGGACACGTCATAGGCGTCCGGTCGTTCGAGTTGCTGCAGCACCGGGTCAGTCACGCGGGTCGCGAAGATGTCACTGGGCAGCAGCAGGGCAGGCAACCTGTTGGTGGTGGCCAGCGCAGCGCCGGTGAGCATGTTGGTGGAACCCGGGCCGATGGACGTGCTCACCGCGAAGGTCTGCCGGCGCCGGGTGTGCCTCGCGTAGCCGACAGCCTGGTGCACCTGGGCCTGCTCGTTGCGCCCCTGGTAGTAGGGCATCAACGCCGGGTCGTGGACCTGGTACTGTTTCAGCGCTTGGCCGATTCCGGCCACATTGCCGTGGCCGAAGATGCCGAACATTCCGGGGATCAACCGCTCACGGTAGTCCTGGGTTCCGATCCGGTCTACGGTGTACTGCTTCCCGAGGAAGCTGACCACGGCTTGCGCTACTGTCATTTGGGGCATCAGCTGACTCGTTCCGTTATTGACGGGGTGGTGGCGCCCGCTGGCAGTGTGGACTCTGGCAGTTCGGGTACCGTCCGTGCGAGCAGGGATGCTGCCGTGGCC
>DGBL01000192.1 GCA_002384315.1 Micrococcaceae bacterium UBA4005
CTGTACAGTGTGCGAGGTGGCGGCCTTGACTTTTTGCTTGTGCTCGCTCGTCGAGGACCTGTTCTCAGCTGGGTTGCTGACGGTCAAAGCTCGTACCTCGGCCGGGCATAGCGATTGATCTCGCCGAATGACCACTCTCTTTCCGACTCGACGAGAATTCAGGTGTAGGACATGAGCACCATCCCAACGCCCTACCGGACGATCAACCCGGCCACCGGAGAGCTGCTCGAGGAGTTCCCGACTCTGACCGACGCCGGGATCGAGGACGCACTCGCGATTGCGACCGCCGCCCAGAAGGAATGGGCGGTGCGCCCGGTCAACGAACGGACCCGTATTGTCGCCGCGGTGGGCGCGTTATTCGCTAAGAACGCTGAACGGCTGGGCGCCATCGCCACCACCGAAATGGGAAAGTCGCTGGCTGACGCGATCGGAGAAGTTGAATTCTGCCGGGACATCTTCGGTTACTATGCCACCGAGGGAGCGGCTCTGCTGGCCGATCAAGAGGTAGCCGTGCCGGGGGCGAAAGCGTTTATCCAGCGGCTCCCGATCGGCGCAGTGCTTGGCGTCATGCCGTGGAACTTTCCCTATTACCAGGTGGCACGGTTCGCCGCACCAAACCTGGTGGCAGGCAATGCGGTGATCCTCAAACATTCCGAGAGTTGCCCGAGGGCAGCGATGGCAATTGCAGAATTGATGTGCGAGGCGGGAGTGCCTGAGGGCGTCTACGTCAATGTCTTTGCCACTCACGATCAAGTCGCGCAGATCATTGCCGATCCGCGGGTGCAAGGAGTGTCACTGACAGGGTCCGAGCGGGCCGGCGCTGAGGTTGCTGCGGTCGCTGGACGCAATCTCAAGAAGGTTGTCCTGGAGCTTGGCGGTTCCGACCCGTATATCGTTCTCGATACCGAGGACGTAAGGGCATCGGCCAAGGCTGCTTGGAGGACGCGTCTTTACAATGCTGGGCAGGCGTGCAACTCGAACAAGCGGATGATTGTGATGTCCGATATTTATGATGAGTTCGTGGCCGCAATAGTGGAGGAGGCGCAGGGGCTCGAGCCCGGAGACCCGACTGACTTAACAGATGGAACCTTCCCGCCCATGACCTCCCGTGCCGGGGCGGAGCAGTTGGTTAACCAGATCCAGGACGCTGTAGCGAAGGGTGCCACCTTGCATGTCGGCGGGACGATCGTCGATCGCCCGGGCGCGTACTTCAGACCCGCTGTCCTCACTGGGGTCACTGCGGCGATGCGCGCGTACCATGAGGAGCTGTTCGGGCCGGTCGCCGTGGTTTATCGGGTTTCTTCCGACGAAGAGGCAATCCTTTTAGCTAACGACACCCAGTACGGACTCGGAGGTGCCGTGTTCAGCGGTGACCCGTCCCGAGCGACCGAGGTAGCGGACGCGTTGGAGGTCGGGATGACCAACGTAAATACTGCTGCCGGCGAAGGCGCATCGCTGCCGTTTGGTGGGGTCAAGCGATCCGGCTTCGGCCGTGAGCTCGGACCATTGGGGGTCGACGAATTCATTAACAAGAGGTTGCATTACATCCAGGGCGACTGAAATCCTCGCAGCCGCGAGAGAGTAGCGCTTACAGGGCGCGTACGAGCAATTCGCGGATCTTGATTACGACGATCCGACGACGCCTAGCCCGGTCCGTTGAGGTCTGCATCTCGATACTGAAGCACGCGACCGCTATGGTCGAACACCACCATCGAGAATGAAATGCCATTCTGGGCGGCTATGTCCCGCGCAACTTCTGGTACGCAGATAGCGCTCGCTGCCGAGATTCCTGCAGGTCGACAATGGGTGCTGGATACCCCTCGACAGACTCCTTCCACGGCTCATGCGGAAAGTTGGCCGAGCGCAATTCCGGGACGAAGCGCAGCAGGTACTCCGCATCGGGATCGAATTTCCTGCTCTGGGTCACCGGGTTGAAGATCCGGAAGTAGGGGCTTGCGTCTGCACCCGACCCGGCCACCCATTGCCAATTCGCTGCATTGCTGGCCGCATCCGCATCCACCAGCGTGTCCCAGAACCACTGCTCGCCGACTCTCCAGTCAATCAGGAGGTTCTTGACCAGGAAGGACGCCGTCGCCATCCGCACCCGGTTGTGCATCCAGCCCGTGTGCCAGAGTTGGCGCATTCCAGCGTCGATCAACGGATATCCCGTGCTCCCTGCACTCCACTGCGAGACTTCCGCACGACCGCTTTTTTCCCAGCGAAAAGCGTCGAATGCGCTCCGGTAGTTCCGTGTGGCCAGCTCGGGATTGAAATAGAGCAACTGGTTGCAGAATTCGCGCCAGCCCAGTTCGGTCCTGAAAATCCGGAGGTCTTCGGTGAGGGAGGAATCCGTGCGGGCCTGTACTGCATCCCATACTGAGAACGGGCTGATCTCGCCGAAGCGCAAATGGGGCGATAATCGGCTGGTGCCCTCGACGGCGGGGCGCTCGCGGGCCTGCCGGTAGCCCGCGACGCCCGAATCGAGGAAGTCCAGCAGGCGGTGCTGGGCAGCATCCTCTCCGGGTGTCCATGTCTCGGCAAGTCCGTGCGCCCAGTCCGGGGTAGTCGGAAGGAGATTCCAGGAGTCGAGTGGGTCTGAAGGAACCCCTGCGCCGCTGAGAGTGCGTGGCGCGGGGAAAGGTCCCCGCGGAGCCGTCCTGTCCATGCATGCCCTCCAGAAGGGCGTAAACACCTTGTAGGGCTCGCCCGCGCCGGTGCGCACTTCCCCGGGTTCGAATAATACGTTGGCCTTGAAGCTGGCTGCCGCCACTCCCTGCTTTGCGCACCAGTCCTTGAGTCCGGCGTCGACGGTGCGTTCAGCGAGGCCGTACCGGCGGTTCCAGAACACGCTGGTTGCGCCGGTCTGCCTGATCATTTCGGGAATGGTGGACCCTGCGGCGCCGCGACGGAGGATCAGGGTACCGCCGAGCGCCCGAACTGAAGCATCAAGGGCGGAGAGGGAATGGTGCAGCCACCACCGTGCGGCACCACCCAGCGGGCGGATTCCGGGACTCTCGTCATCCCACACGTAGCAGAGGATGACGTCGTCGCCGTTGCCGGTCGCGGCGTGCAACGCTGGATTGTCGGCGAGTCTCAAGTCATCGCGGAGCCATACCAACGTCGTCGCCATGGGTCCAATCTAGGTGGAGGACTGCTGCGGTGCGAATACTACGACTCCGAATCCGTGATTGGGGCGGCAATCCGCTATGTTGGTGCCGGCGGCCGCGGAGCAGGCGGGATCAGGTGGAGCTTGCCCAACTTCATCGGGCAAGCTCCCAGCTATTGCTCAGGAAACTTGCGCCAAAGCTCCAGCCAGCGTTGGCATAGTGGAGTGTACAGACCTGAAAGGACTTCCGATGACTGAGCAGTTTGGCACCCCTGGAGACCCCGAGCGGGCGGCAAATCCCGCCACCCCGGCGAACACCCCCAGCAACGACGACGGCGAATCGCCTCGGTCAGCACAGCCCCAACCGGCCGGGCAGGAGCCGGCGGAGCCAGCGACCGGGGAGCAATCGCCGACAGTGCAGCAGCCGTCGGAACCCGTGACCGGTCAGCAGGAGCCTGTGAGCCAGAAGAACGGCGAGCGGAACGGCCGGCAGGTGGGCATACCGGTGTTTATCGCGGGCGTTCTCGTGGCGGGTCTGATCGGCGGTGGAGTCGCTGCGACTGCCGGGGCACTGCTGGCCGACTCTGCGCAAACCGGTTCGATTACCGCTGGGAACGAGTCGATCGTGGTCAACAACAAGGACAGCGTCAACGCCATAACTGCCGCATCCGTGGCCGCGTCGCCGAGCGTAGTCACCCTCGCGGTCAGCGGAGACGGCGCCTCCGGCTCCGGCTCGGGCATCATCCTCGACACGGAAGGGCATATCCTCACTAACACCCACGTGGTAACTCTGGGTGGCCAGGTGGGCAATGCGACTGTTGAAGTGCGCACCAATGACGGGCGGGTTTTTCAGGCTGAGGTCGTGGGAACCGATCCGTTGTCCGACCTGGCTGTGGTGAAGGTTGATGCGCCGGATCTGACTCCGGCTACGCTGGGCAACTCCGATGAACTCAACGTCGGTGATATCGCGATTGCCATCGGATCACCACTGGGTTTGAGCGGAACGGTGACGGACGGTATCGTCTCAACACTGAACCGGACCATCAGCGTCGCCTCGTCGGCAGTTCCCGAGCAACAGACGGACGCACCACAGGGGGAGGACGGCGGGGGGTTCAACTTTCTTCCGCCGGACGGAACACCGAGCCCGCAGAAGCGGTCGCAGGGGTCGATCTACCTCAACGTCATCCAGACCGATGCGGCAATTAATCAGGGCAATTCCGGGGGCGCGCTGGTGGACGCAAAGGGTCGGGTTATTGGAGTCAACGTCGCGATCGCCTCATCCGGGTCGGGCGGATCAGCGGGGAACATTGGCGTGGGCTTCTCAATCCCGATCACCTACGCCCAGCGCGTGGCAAACGAGATCATTGACAACGGCAAGGCTACACACGGTTTCCTAGGGGTCAGCGTCAGGCCCGCGCCGGCCGAGGGCGGCAGCAAGGACACCTCCTTCTCCGTCGGCGCCTTGGTCGAGGGAGTCGAACCAGGATCCCCGGCTGCGGACGCGGGCCTGCGCAAGGGGGATGTGATCACGAAGTTCGGTGAGCAGAACATCATCGATCCGCAGGCGCTGACGGCCACCGTGCGGATGCAGCCCGAAGGCGGCGCCACTAAGGTGGAGGTCCTCCGCGATGGGAAACCGGTGACGGTGGATGTCACGCTTACAGCGGCGCCCGCCTAAGCAGCCCTGCTGCATGCTGGCTCGGCCGGTATGCGACTGTGTGGTTAGCTAGTTCGCGGGGGAAAAATCGTCTCAGGAAGGTGAGCCATGGACCACGTCCACACCGCAGGGCTGCAGATCGCCGTGCTGGTCAAATATGTGCCGGACGCGCAGTTCGACCGGCACATCGATGTCGGGACCCTGACCACCCAGCGCTCGGAGAGCATTTTGTCCGAACTCGACGAATATGCGTTGGAAGCAGCCCTGCAACTCGTTGAACAGCATGGCGCACACGAGGCAGGTCATCGAATCACTGCGCTCACCATGGGCGAGCCGACGGCACTTAGCGCGGTAAAGAAGGCTCTCCAGATCGGCGCCGACGAGGGAGTCCTGCTGACTGACCCGGCGCTGCGCGGTTCCGACGCTGCTGCCACCTCCCTGGCGCTGGCGGCGCTTCTGCGCGAATGCGGACCGTTTGACCTGGTGCTCACCGGCATGGCCTCGACCGACGGGGAAACCTCCCTCGTGCCAGCCCAGCTGGCAGAGCGGCTGGACCTTCCGCAGGTGACCTTCGCGGCGTCGCTGGACCTGACCGCGGGTTCCGACGGATGGTCGTTGACCGCTACCCGGGACGGCGATACCCATCTTGAAACCCTCCAGACGGACCTTCCTGCCGTGGTGTCGGTAACCGACCAGATCAATGAACCGCGCTACCCGAATTTTAAGGGCATTATGGCAGCGAAAAAGAAGCCGCTGCGAACACTGTCCCTTGCCGAAATTGGGGTTGCCCCCGAGACTGTCGGGCACAGCGGGTCCTGGACCGAGGTGGTGGAGGCCAGTGCGCGTCCTCCGCGGAGCCACGGCACCGTCCTGATCGATGAAGGAAACGCGGGAATCCAGCTGGTCGACTTCCTCGCTGCCCAGAAGCTCCTTTAGCCCCGACAGGCCCGAAGCCCGGGCGCGCACTGTCTCACGCCACCGACGCACCGCAAAGGAACACCGACTATGGCCACGGTACTTGTCTTCCTTGACAGCCCCGGCGAGGAACTCCACAACGCCGAGCGCGAACTTCTCGCGCTGGCAGGCTCCCTCGGCGAACCTACGGTTGCCCTCACCCACCAACCGTCCACGGGATTTCTCGAAATCCTCGGTGGATTCGCAGTCGCCACGGTGTATATTCCGGCGGCAGAGGACACTATCCGCGACGTCCTAGTGGCAGGCAAAGCTGCGGTATTAGCGGCGGCGGCCACCGCCAGCAGGGCGGACGTTGTCCTGCTGGGTAACTCTTATGAGGCAAAGGAAGTAGCTGCGCGCGCCGGAATCCGGCTCAATTCCGGGGTGATCACGGACGCCGTAGGCGTGGATTCCGACCTGACCGTAACAAAGTCCGTGCTGGCGGGAGCCTACACGGTGCGGGCGCGCGTGCAGACCGGATCCGCGATCATTACCGTCAAACCCAACAGCTTCCATGCGCTTGAGCCGGGGCTGCCCGGGGATCCCGCGCAACCCCGCACAGTCGACCTGCCGGCCATCGGAGCGGTGCAGGCTGCGCAGATCACCGGCAGAACTGCGAAGCCGGTCAGCGGGCGCCCGGAGCTCACTGAAGCGCGGGTTGTCGTCGCTGGTGGGCGCGGCGTCGACGGTAATTTCGCTCCGCTCGAGGAGTTCGCCGACCTGCTCGGAGGGGCAGTTGGGGCTTCGCGTGCCGCTACGGACGCCGGATGGATCGAGCACTCGGCGCAGATCGGTCAAACCGGAAAGACGGTATCTCCCCAGCTGTACGTCTCCGCTGGAATTTCCGGGGCCATCCAGCAGAAAGCAGGAATGCAGACCTCGCAGGTCATAGTCGCCATCAACAAGGACGCCGACTCTCCGGTATTCGAGATAGCGGACTTCGGAATCGTGGGGGACCTGTTCACGGTGCTGCCGCAAGCCTCTGCTGAACTCCGGAAGCGACGGGGTTAAGGCCATGGCGACTGAATCCGTGGGCGAGCAGATCCGCACGGTTCTCTGTTTTGCCGCTCACCCGGACGATATCGACTTCGGCGCAGCTGGGACGATCGCCTCCTGGACTGCGCGCGGAGTGTCCGTCACCTACTGCATCATGACCGATGGCGACGCTGGTGGGTTCTCCGAGGATCACCGGGCGGACATTGTGGAGCGCAGGCGGGAGGAACAGCGTAATGCCGCCCGGCTGGTTGGAGTCAGGGACGTGCAGTTCCTTGGAGAGCCGGACGGAAACCTGCAGCCTACTGCGGAGGTGATTCGGGAGGTGGTACGGCAGATCCGCCGTGTCCGCCCCGACGTCGTGCTCTCAATGCACCCGGAGCGGAGCTGGGAGCGCATCCAGAAGAGTCACCCGGACCATTTGGCCTGCGGAGAGGCCGTGACCCAGGCGGTCTACCCGGCGGCAGAGAACCCCTATGCGTTTCCCGAGCT
>DGBL01000065.1 GCA_002384315.1 Micrococcaceae bacterium UBA4005
CGGCTCGGATAAGCCCGACCTGCGTTTCGGGCTGGAGCTGACCGAGCTGACCGAATATTTCCGCGACACCGGCTTCGGTGTGTTCAAGGCCCCCTACGTTGGTGCTGTCGTCATGCCCGGCGGCGCGTCCCAGCCCCGTCGCCAGCTCGACGCCTGGCAGGAATGGGCGAAGCAGCGCGGCGCTCGGGGGCTCGCCTACGTACTGATCGACGACGACGGCGGCCTGCGCGGGCCGGTAGCGAAAAACCTGAGCGACACCGAATGTGAGGGGCTGGCCGCTACGGTCGGCGCGCAGCCTGGAGACTGCATCTTCTTCGCGGCCGGCGAGACGGCCGCTGCGCGGGCGATCCTCGGCGCGGCGCGGGTGGAAATCGGGCACCGGACGGGGCTGATCTCCGCGGACGACTGGGCTTTCGTCTGGGTTGTAGATGCTCCCATGTTCGAGCCAGCCGCAGCCGCGGTCGCCGCAGGGGACGTGGCCGTGGGGGCCGGTGCCTGGACGGCTGTGCACCACGCTTTCACCTCGCCCAAGCCCGAATTCATGGATACCTTCGACACCGACCCCGAACACGCGCTGGCGTATGCCTACGACATTGTCTGCAATGGCAACGAGCTTGGCGGCGGGTCTATCCGCATCCACCAGAAGCACGTCCAAGAACGGGTCTTCGCGGTGATGGGAATCAGCCCGGAGGACGCGCAGGAAAAATTTGGCTTCCTCCTTGAAGGCTTCAAGTTCGGCGCGCCGCCGCACGGCGGGATCGCCCTTGGCTGGGACCGGGTCGTGGCGATGCTCGCCGGAGCGGAGTCCATCCGCGACGTCATCGCGTTCCCCAAATCGGGAGGCGGCTACGATCCACTGACCGCCGCGCCTGCGCCCATTACCGCCCAGCAGCGCAAGGAAGCAGGCGTGGATGCGCGCCCGCGTGAGAACCCCGTCAAGCCACCAGTCCACGAGGGGTGAAGGATACCGCCGCGGATGTGAAATAATCGGCGTGTACGTGCTCCGGGGTCGGTGTAATTCCGAACCGGCGGTTATAGTCCGCGACCCGTTGGCAGCTGCACACCCGTGCTGTTGTGAACGGTTGAGCCGGTGGAATTCCGGGACCGACAGTTAAAGTCTGGATGGGAGAAGCACGAACGGTAGGCGCGCCCGCATGTCCGAGAGGACCTGCCGGGCCGGTCAGTGGATTTTTCGGCTGGCTGGCGCCTCCCCACGTCCCCGGAGCCGTTGAGCGGTGAGGGACCAGAATGGATATTCAGCAGAGCCCGGTCGCCGGTCAGGCGTGCCCGGAAAGCCCCGGCGCCCGCCCGCCGGCAGGGGCGCCAATAGCAGTCGGCAGCGTCGAAGCCGCGGCCATGAGTCAGGCACTGCAGGCTGCGCGCAGGGGTACCCGCGGCGCCAACCCGCTGGTCGGAGCAGTAATCGTGGACCCGTCCGGTACGACCCTCGGCACAGGATTCCACCGTGGGGCGGGAACGGAGCACGCAGAGATCGCCGCGCTGGCTGACGCCAGCTCCCGTGGACTGGGCACTGTAGCCGGTAGCACCATGGTCGTCACCCTTGAACCGTGCAACCACCGCGGTCGCACCGGCCCCTGCTCGGTCGCGGTCCGCGCCGCTGGAATCCGAAAAGTCGTCTACGCGGCCCCGGATCTGACTCCTTCCGCCGCTGGCGGCGCCCACTGGCTTCGCTCCCACGGAGTTGAGTGCGTGGGCGGATTCATGGCTGCGCAGTCCCAGCAGCTCAACGAACGATGGTTGCGCGCCCAAGCCGAGGAACGGCCCTTCGTCACCCTGAAAATAGCCCAGAGCCTCGACGGGCGGGTCGCAGCCGCGGATGGCAGCAGCCAGTGGATCACCGGCAGTGCTGCCCGCGCTGACGGCCACCGGATTCGCGGCCTTGCCGACGCTGTGCTGGTGGGGACAGGGACAGCCCTGGCAGACGATCCGCGGCTGACTGCGCGCCTCGAGCACACTGGCGAAGCGCCCGGCGCCGTGCAGCCGCTCCGCGTGGTCATGGGTCTGCGCCCGGTCCCGGCGACTGCCCGCGTCCGCGGCGAAGGATTCCTGCAACTGGACACCCGGGACCCGGGGGAGGCGCTGCGCACGCTCGCCGGGCGCGGCGTCGGCCATGTACTGGTTGAAGGCGGGCCGGGCATCGCCGGGGCGTTCCTGCGGGCCGGGCTGGTCGATGAACTGTTGTGCTATATCGCCCCGCTCGTCCTCGGAAGCGGACAGCCGGGGATTCCGGAGCTCGGAATTTCCAGCCTGGCCAGCGCCAGCCGGTGGGCCCCCGACGATGTCGGTGGTTCCGCGCTCCAACAGTTCGGGCAGGACGCCAGATTCCATCTGCGCCCAGCACCAACCGCCACCGCGGCGGCACCCGCAGCCACATACGAAGCAGCCGAGGAGTAAGACCATGTTCACTGGAATCATCGCCGAGCAGGGCAGGGTCGTATCCCTTGAGGTAGCCGCGGACCAGGACAGCGCGGTACTGGTCTTCGAGGCCGGCAGCACCAGCGAAGGCCTCACCCCGGGCGCGTCCATCGCCGTCAACGGTGTTTGTCTCACCGCCGTCGGCCTGGACGGCGGAGAGGTCAGCGTCGACGTCATGGGGGAGAGCCTGCGTAGGACGACCATCGGCGCCCTGGCACCCGGCGCGCCCGTGAACCTCGAACGCTGCCTGCCCGCTGGCGGGCGCCTCGATGGGCACGTAGTCCAAGGACACGTCGACGGGCTGGGAACACTGGTCGAGCGCGAGGACCTCGGTGCCTGGCACCGGATGCGGTTTGCCTTGCCGCGGGAACTGGCCCGCTACGCGGCTGAAAAGGGGTCAATCGCCGTCGACGGCGTGTCACTGACGGTGACCGCGGTGAGCGGGCCCGGAGCGGAATCAGCCTGGTTCGAGGTCGGACTTATTCCCACCACGCTCAGCGGGACCGGCCTAGGCACTGTGGCCGTCGGACACGCAGTCAACCTCGAAATGGATGTCCTCGCCAAGTACACGGAGCGACTGCTTGGGTTTGTGCCGCGGGCCGTACCCGCCGCCCCGGCGGACGGAGAGCTGCCATGAGCGCGCACCTTGGACAGGCGGCCGCCGTCCGGCTGGACAGCATCGCGGACGCGGTTGCGGCGATAGCTGCAGGCCGGGCCGTGGTTGTCGTCGATGATGCGGACCGGGAGAACGAGGGCGACATTATTTTCGCCGCCGCGGCCGCGACGGCGGAGCTCGTCGGCTGGACGGTGCGATACACCTCCGGGGTCCTCTGCGTCCCGATCGAGGCTGAGGCAGCGGACCGGCTAGGACTACCGCCCATGACGGCAGTGAACGAAGACGCCAAGGGCACCGCTTACACCGTCTCCTGCGACGCCGCCGTCGGTGTCAGTACCGGAATCAGCGCGGCGGACAGGGCGCGCACGGCCGGTGTGCTCGCCGACCCGTGCAGCACCAGCGCGGACCTCACCCGCCCGGGGCATATCTTTCCGCTCCGCGCGGCTCCCGGTGGATTGCGCGAACGCCCCGGACACACCGAGGCCGGCATCGAACTGTGCAGGCTGGCGGGCGTGGCGCCGGCGGCCGTGATCGCCGAACTGGTGCACGACGACGGTCCCATGATGAGACTGCCCGCACTGCGCACCTTCGCCGACGAGCACCGCGTACCGCTGATCTCGATCGAGGACCTAATATCCCACCTGTCCCTGCTTCCCAGGCCCCCCGCGGGCAGCGCAAGCACGACCCCCGAACACCTATCGGCAAGGAGCAAGCTATGAGCGGCCACGGAGCCCCGGAGATCGACCTCAACGCCATCACTGGCGAGCACAGTGCAGGAGGGCAGGCCCAGCCGTTACGGCTCGCGGTCATCGCCGCGAGCTGGCACGCGGAGGTGATGGACGGGCTACTCGCCGGCGCCCGGCGGGCAGCCGCGGAAGCCGGCGCAGAGCTGACCGTAGTGCGGGTTCCCGGCAGTTTTGAACTACCTGTAACAGCGGGCCACCTCGCGCCGCGTTTCGACGCCGTCGCAGCGCTCGGCGTCGTGATCCGCGGCGGAACCCCCCACTTCGATTACGTGTGCCAGGCAGCGACCATGGGCCTGACCGAAGTCAGTGTGCGTACCGGGACCCCTATCGGCTTCGGCGTGTTGACCTGCGACACAGAGGAGCAGGCGCTGGACCGCGCCGGACTTCCCGGATCCGCCGAGGACAAGGGACACGAGGCAGTGATGGCCGCGTTGGCCACGGCCGCCGTCCTGCGCGGAATGGACCGGTAACGGGAGGTGTATGTCACAGCAGTGCGGGCCGGTGCGGAGGAATCCGGCAAACCCAGTAACGTTGGACCCGTGAAAACCTTTGATTCCCTCTTCGCGGAGCTCAGCGCCAAGGCCGTGGAGCGCCCTACCGGTTCACGGACCGTCGCCGAGCTTGACTCCGGCATTCATGGAATCGGTAAGAAGGTCGTTGAGGAAGCCGCCGAGGTGTGGATGGCTGCTGAATACGAATCCGCCGAGGAGAGCGCCGAGGAGATCTCGCAGCTGCTCTACCACCTGCAGGTGCTCATGATCGCCAAGGGACTTTCGCTGGAGGACGTCTACAAGCATCTGTAGCCGCGCACCCGGATCTGTTACCGGGCGCGGCCCGAGCCCCGTCCGCAGGTAATTTCTGAGTCTTAGGAGAAAACGACCCATGCTTCGCGTAGCAGTCCCCAACAAAGGCGCCTTGTCCGAAGCCGCCTCGGCCATCCTCTCCGAGGCTGGCTACCGGCAGCGCCGCGACCCGCGCGAGCTGGTCATGGTCGACCCGGAGAACGAGATCGAGTTCTTTTTCCTGCGTCCCCGGGATATCGCCGTATATGTGGGCTCGGGCACGCTCGACGTCGGAATCACCGGCCGCGACCTGTTTCTCGACGCCCAGGTCAACGCGGCGGAACTGCTCCAGCTCGGTTTCGGTGCCTCGACTTTCCGCTTCGCCGGACCGGTGGGCCAGTTTACCTCCGCCGGGGAGCTCCAGGGCAAGCGGCTGGCCACCAGCTATGACGGCCTGCTGCGCAGCTACCTCGCCGAAAGGGGAGTGGAAGCCACTGTCGTCAGGCTGGACGGTGCCGTCGAATCTTCGGTCCGGCTCGGTGTGGCGGACGCTATCGCCGACGTCGTCGAGACCGGAAACACGCTGCGGGCCGCCGGGATGGAGATCTTCGGCGAACCGATCCTCAGGAGCGAGGCTGTGCTGATCGGACGCGCGGACGCCGCAGCCCCTGCCGGACTCGACGTGCTGATCCGGCGCCTGCAGGGTGTGCTCGTGGCGCGGCAGTACGTGATGATGGATTACGACATCCGCAAGGACCTCGTGGATCGCGCCGCGGCGCTGACACCCGGACTCGAATCGCCCACGGTGTCTCCGCTGCGGGACACGGACTGGGTCGCTGTGCGCTCGATGATCAAACGCAACCAGACCAACCGGATCATGGATGAACTCTATGAACTGGGAGCGCGCGCCATCCTGGTTAGCACTATCCACGCCTGCCGGATCTAGGGCTGGCGATGAGTGTTGCAGTACGGGTGATTCCCTGCCTCGACGTCGATGCCGGACGGGTTGTGAAAGGCGTTAATTTCGCAGACCTGCGCGATGCCGGGGATCCAGTCGAGCTGGCGCACCGCTATGACCGGGCGGGCGCCGACGAACTCACGTTCCTGGACGTCACCGCGTCGTCGGGCCAGCGCGAAACGACTCTTGATGTGGTGTCGCGCACCGCGGAGCAAGTCTTCATTCCGCTCACCGTCGGAGGCGGCGTGCGGGAGATCGCCGACGTCGACCGCCTGTTGCGCGCCGGGGCGGACAAGGTCTCCATCAACACTGCCGCCGTCAGCCGGCCGCAGGTCATCAATGAAATTACCGACCACTTCGGCGCCCAGGTTCTCGTGTTGTCGCTGGATGCGCGCCGGACGGCGGACCCCATGGTCCCTTCCGGCTTCGAAGTGACTACCTACGGTGGTCGAACCGGGACCGGAATCGACGCCGTCGCCTGGGCCCGGGAGGCCTCCGAGCGCGGGGTGGGGGAGATCCTGCTGAACTCCATCGACGCGGACGGGACCAGGGACGGATTCGACCTGGAGATGATCCGCGCAGTCCGCGCCGCCGTTACGGTTCCGCTGATCGCCTCCGGTGGAGCGGGCGCGCCCGAACACTTCCCGCCGGCGGTCGCTGCTGGCGCGGACGCCGTGCTGGCAGCCTCCGTCTTCCACTTCGGGCCGGTCGACGCTATTGCGCAAGTGAAAAGGGCGATTCGCGACGCGGGGTTTACTGTCCGCTAGCAGTCCCTGCGGTCTATTGCGGTCAGGGCCCGACGACGGAACTATCCAGCAGCGCCACCGCATCGGGCTGACCCTCAAAGGTCACCAGTGCGTGCTTCGTGCGGCCGTGGGCATGCATCAGCAACTCGCCGGGCTCACCGACGATGGCCACTGACACGGCG
>DGBL01000041.1 GCA_002384315.1 Micrococcaceae bacterium UBA4005
CCGAGCATCATTCCGGCATGCGGGCCGGCGAGCGCGCGGCTCAGGTCCACTACCAGATAGCCCGAGAGCGGTCCGGGATTCGTCGCGTCAGTGCCGTGGGCCGCCGTCGTCGTGCTGGTGTTCACAATGATCCTTCTGCAGAGATGTTGCGGCGGGTTACCAGCTGGGGTTACAGCCAGCCCGGAACAACGAGGACGAGCCACGCAAGCAGCGGCCCGACCAGGACGACGATCCCGCCATATCCGAGGATCTGCTTGTAGAACCGGTCGCGGTCCGTCCCCTCCGGCGCATTGGCCAGCACGAGTGCGCCGTTTGTGGAGAAGGGTGAGACATCGACGACGGTGGAGGAAATCGCCAGCGCGCAAATCACGCCGACTGCGCCAACCTCACCAGATTCGAGGAAGGGGATAGCCAGCGGGATCAGCGCAGCCAGGATCGCGGTGGACGATGCGAAGGCCGAGACTACCGCCCCGATGTAACAGATCAACAGGGCAGCAACGAGCGGCATGCCCAGGCTGGCAACACCGTCGGAAACGTACTCGATGGTTCCGGCTTCTTCGAGCACACCAACGAACGTGAGCATTCCACAAATCAGCAGGACAGTGGACCAGCTGATCTTGTTCACGGCGCCCTTTTGGGATTTAGGCGAGATAAGGGCAAGCACGACGGCGATAGTAATGGAGACGAATCCGACGTCGACGCTGAACCCAAGTGCGATCACGGCCAGGGCGATCAGTCCCAGAATGGTTGCACCCTGGGCAAAGCGGTCCTCGTTGGCTTTGGCCGGGATCTGTTCGCCCGCTGTAGTACCGGATCCGCTCATGTCGACCCCCGCGGACCGGGCTCCTACGCTGACGCTCATGCGGGCTTCGGCTGCTTCCTCGACAAACTGACCTACCCGGGTGGAGAGCATTTTCCGCCCGCCCAGAACAAAGAACAGGATGATGGCGACAGCAAGGTTGAAGAAAAGACTGGTCAGGAATACCGCAAGGGGGCTCGACGCGAAGCCGGAGTCTCCCACGATGCTATTGACGATAACGCCGTACACGGCAATCGGGGAAAATCCGCCAGCCTGCGCGCCGTGGACGACCATCATTCCCATCAGGAGCGGGCTGATCTTGTGGCGTGCCGCGAAACCGAGGGCAATCGGCGCCATGATCGCCACAGCGGCGGGACCCAGTGCACCCACCGACGTGATGACGCCGGTAATGAAGAACATGACCCAGGGGATAAGACCGACCCGGTTGCGAACCAGTTTCACCGCACCGGCAACCAGCACATCGATGGTGCCGTTATTCTGGGCGATCGCGAAGAGGTAAGTGACACCCACCAAGGTGAGGAAAAGGCCTCCGGGGAAGTTGTCGAGAATGTCGCCAGTTTCCATTCCCAGGAACAGTGCTCCCAGGAAAAAGGCACCGACGAAGGCGAGGGCTCCCATATTGATGGGGAGCACGGTGGCTATCAGGAACATTGCAGCGAGCACAATGATCGACAGGACTGGAGCGGACATCTTTATCCTCCGGGCAGAAAGGTGGGCGGGTGTGATACGTCTAACAGGACCACTGGCCTAGCCTGTAGTACACCTAGTCACCTTGTCAACTGCGCTGAGCGTAGACTGTGGCATAAACCACACGTCCCAGGGAATTCCATGACCGACCCATCAGCCCACTCGTTAGGCCGTGTCGCGCGCCCGCGCCTCTACGAACAACTCGTAGAGCAATTGCTGCTCCACATCGAATCCTCCCAGCTGAAGCCGGGAGATCTACTCCCTGCCGAACGCGAGCTCGCAGACCGACTGGGAGTCTCGCGGGCAACGCTCGCCCAGGCGCTGGTCGCGCTGGAGGTGCTCGGTGTGATCGATGTCCAGCACGGAACCGGAGCGGTATTACGACGGCGTCCCAGCGTCGCGGCAGTGATTAAGGGACTGAGGGAACACCAAAGCCGGTTGCCTGACATTGTCGAAGCGCGCAGCACCTTGGAAGTCCGCCTTGCCGCACTTGCGGCGCAGCGGCGCACGGATGAAGACTTGAATTCGATCGACGCGGCGCTCGAGGCGATGCACGCGGAAATCAAGGATGGCGACCGAGGTGCCCGCGGCGACGAACTCTTCCATCAGGCAGTGACGGCTGCAGCGCATTCCCCCGTCATGGCGCAATTAATGGCATTCATCGGCGAAATGATCCTGGAGACCAGGCTGGAGTCACTGGCACAGCCCGGCCGACCGGAGCAGTCCCTCGACTCGCATCGCGAAATCGCCGCCGCGATCCGGGCCCAGGATTCCGCCGACGCCGCGGCGGCCATGCAGCGCCATATCGAACTGGTCTCCAACGTCGCGCTACTGCACTGACGCATCCGGCTCTGGCGCCCTGGATCAGTGGCCGAGTTCCTCCCGGTACCGCTGGAGATACTGTTGCCATAGCGCGGGATTTTGTCCAAGATCCCGGTGGTGGAGCAGATCATCCAGCCCCATTAGTGTGAGGTGCCAGCCTGCGGCAGTGGAACTGACCTGATGGGTTTCAGCCACAGTGACGGTCAGCCGCAGCACGCTCCCGTCGCCGTCGCGGGCTATCTCCCATCGCAGGACCTCACGGTCCCAGGTGTAGGCCAGCAGGCTTGGCTTCTGAGCTTCGAGGACTTTCCCTTTGGCTGGACGCTGATCCGGACCGCTGAAAGTTACCTCAGTATTGGCGCGCGGTGTCAGTTCGATGGTGCAGGGAAACCAATATTTCAGCTTCTCGGCGTCCGTGAGATGCTTCCACAGCACTCCCGGCAGGAACTCGAACTGCTGCTCCAACTGCACGTGGGTGCCGTCGTCGTTGTTTTTTCGGGTTACACGAGGTTCTGCACGCTGGGAAGTCACCGGCCTATTCTAGTCGGCCTGGCGAAGCCCTGGCCCTTCGTGCTGAAAGACGTCGGGAACCCCGTCGTGATCAGTATCGAGAACTTCGCGCTTCTCGACGTTGCGGTAATGCCGGTTCCGCGAGCGCAGGATGACCGCGGCGAGCAGTGCTGCGATGAGGGAGCCAGCGAGGACAGCCACCTTTCCGTGGTCATCCGCCGTGCTTCCGTGGCCGAATGCCAGCTCACTGATCAGCAGGGAGACGGTGAAGCCCACCCCGGCGAGGATAGCCACCCCGATCACGTCCACCCAGGCAAGGTCCGGGTCGAGGGTAGCCTTGCTCGTCTTGGTGACTGCCCAGGTGGCTAGCAGGATTCCCACTGGCTTGCCGAGGACAAGCGCGACGGCGATGCCGATCGCAATAGGGTCCGTCACAGCACGGAGCAGCCCCTCGGCACCCCCGATGGCCACCCCGGCGGAAAAGAACGCAAACACGGGAACAGCAAATCCGGCGGAAATCGGACGCAACCTGTGTTCCATGGTGTCTCCGAGCCCCTCGGCCGGCTCCGCGCCGTCTGCGCCAACGGACGCGACCACCGGTATCGCGAAGCCCAGCAGCACTCCTGCCACCGTCGCATGTATGCCTGAGGCGTGCACCAATGCCCACACAATAAAAGCCAAGGGAAGCAGGACAAGCCAGGGCGCCATGACGTGACGTTGAAAGAAACGCGCGAACCGGTGGGCCAGCACAGCGAAGAGGGCGAGTGGAGCAACCGCTGCCAGCAGGGGGGTTAGCTGAATATCACTGGAGTAAAAAAAGGCGATGATGCTGATGGCCATAAGATCGTCCACGACGGCGAGCGTGAGC
>DGBL01000129.1 GCA_002384315.1 Micrococcaceae bacterium UBA4005
TGCCAGCGGTCACCCGGCATCTTCCGTAACAGGGACCCCTTGCCGTGGACTACCTCGTCATGGCTAATTGGCAGGAGAAAGTTTTCCGTATAGGCGTACACCATCGAGAAGGTCGCCTTGTTGTGGTGGTGGACACGGTTGATCGGATCCTCGGCGATGTATTCGAGCGAATCGTGCATCCACCCCATGTTCCACTTGAGTCCGAATCCCAGCCCGTCACTGCTGGTCGGTCGGGTGACGCCCGGGAACGCGGTCGATTCCTCGGCGATCATGACTATCCCCGGTACGCGTCGATACGCGGTCGCGTTGACTTCCTGGAGGAACGCGATCGCCTCCAGGTTCTCCCGGCCCCCGTGCCGGTTGGGCCGCCACTGCCCTTCCTCCCTCGAATAATCCAGGTAAAGCATCGAAGCAACCGCGTCCACGCGCAAGCCGTCAATGTGGTACTCCTCCAGCCAATAGAGCGCGTTCGCGACGAGGAAGTTGCGCACTTCACGCCGGCCGAAGTCGAAAATCAGGGTGCCCCAGTCCGGGTGCTCACCCAACCACGGGTCGCCATGCTCGTAGAGGGTGGCGCCGTCGAACTTCGCCAACGCCCATTCGTCCTTCGGAAAGTGAGCTGGGACCCAATCCATGATCACGCCGATTCCAGCCTGGTGCAAGGTGTCGACCAGGTATTTGAAATCGTCAGGGTGCCCGAACCGCGAGGTGGGAGCGAAGTACGAGGTGACCTGGTACCCCCAGGATCCGCCGAAGGGGTGCTCGGCCACCGGCATCAACTCCACATGGGTGAAGCCCTGCCACGACACGTATTCGGCCAACTGGTCAGCCAGCTCGCGGTAGTTCAGGCCGACGCGCCACGACCCGAGATGCACCTCATAAACGCTCATAGGGCCGTTGTGCGGATCGCTCTGGGCGCGTTCACGCATCCAGAGATCGTCCCCGAACGCGTACCTGGATTCCACCACGCGCGAGCCGGTGAGCGGTGGGACTTCGGTCCCGCGGGCCATCGGATCCGCCTTTTCGCGCCACTGTCCGTCAGGACCGAGGATCTCGTACTTGTAGCAGGCGCCAGCATGGGCCCCTGGAACAAACAGCTCCCAGACGCCGGTGCTGCCCAGAACGCGCATCGCGTGGACGCTGCCATCCCATCCATTGAAGTCGGCCTTTACCCGCACAGCGCGGGCATTGGGTGCCCAGACCGCGAACGATGTTCCGGTGATATCGCCCAGGGTCGACGAGTAATGACGCACATGGGCCCCGAGCGCCGTCCAGAGTGTCTCGTGGCGACCCTCGCCGATCAGGTGAAGGTCGATTTCGCCCAACGTCGGCAGGAACCGGTAGGGATCGTCCACAAGCTGCGGGTCGCCGTCGTACGCGACCTCGAGCCGGTAGTCGGGAACGTGGCCAGGGGTCTCGGCGGGCAGCGTGCCCACCCACACGCCGTTGTGCTCGTGGTCCAACTCGACGCGTCCGGAGGCCGTGACCACAGTGACCGAGCGCGCCAGTTTGCGCAAGGACCGCACGGTGACGACGTCGGCGGCATCCAGGTGCGCGCCGAGCACTGCGTGCGGCTGGTAGTAGGTTCCTTCGGACACCTGGTGGATGATGTCCCCCGATACCGGTATCGGCCTCCCATCGGTGGATGCCTCCGCCCGGGGCCCGCGGACCGCGCCGGGGGTGGCTTCCCCGGCGGAGCTGCCTGCAACACCGCCGGTCTCATCATCGGAGCGCACCGTGTTCCCACCCTCAGCTGCGCCGTCCACGTGCACCCCGGAGAGCACCCGCCGGATATCCCGCGCAGGCATCTCGACCCACGTCGGACGGTTACGCAGTTCATAGACAACCTCATAAAGCGCCTTATCCAGCCATAGCGCTCTAAAAAGAGGTTCATTCGGGTCGATGATGGTTCCGGATTCCTCGGTGTACCCCTGAAGGAACGCTGCCGTCGCCGCACGGACCCACTGCGCCAGCGCCTGCCGGTCCGCTGGCTCCGGCGGGACTGGCCGCGAGGCAGCCGCGTACTGAAGCGAGCGGACCATTCCGACGACGTCACGGAGCGGGGCATCGGGCACGCTGCGCTCGAGGGTGGGACGCAGCGGTTCGCCTTCGAAATCCAGCAGGACCCATGCGCCGTCCTTCGTGCGCAGCACCTGCCCCAAGTGGAGGTCAGCGTGGATCCGCTGGAGGGCCGGGATGGCCGGGAGTGTGCGCACCTGCTCCAGCACGGAGGTAACCTCCGCCCCGTAATGGCCGACGGCGGAGGAAGCTTCCGCCCATGCCCACTCGATGCGTCCGGCAAGCATCGTACAGAATTCTCTGGTTTCCTCCGGTGATGCGACCCCGCTGCCGAAAGCGCTCTCCAGCTGACGGTGGATCCGGGCGAGCACGCCGCCCAATTCGTGCGCTTCCCGACTGAAATCACGCCCCTCGGCCACGGCCTCTGTCGCCGCACGCCACGCATCGGTGCTTTCCTCGAGGAAATCACGCACCACGCTGAGATGGCCGCTGGTCTCGGAACCGGTGCGCGGGTCCACCCAGTTGCCGCTCACCCATCCGTAAGTATCTGGAACATCGTGGGATCCGGCTGCCGTCAACGCTGCGCTGATCTGAACATCGGGGCTCTCACCTGCGGCCAGCACGCGGAAGAACTTGACGATCATCGAGTTTTGGCCCGAGCCGATCACCACTGAGGTGTTGGACTGCTCGCCTTGGAGGACCTTCACTGCGGGTGCGCGGGAGCCGCCCGTCGGGGGCAGCGCCGTGAGGGAGACACCGGCCAGGGACCCGTCCTCCGATGTGGTGCTTGCGCGCACCAGATTCACCCAGGCCCGAACAAATGATGGATCCCTGACAGCGTCGTAGACCCAGCAGGGCCCAAGCTTCGGGTGCACGCATTCCCCGATCAATGCGTCCCGGCGCCCCCGTAGGCGCGCCGTGCGGTAGCTCAGGGGCACGTTGACCACGGCTACGCCGTCGTCGGTTTGGACCTCGAGGATGTTCACTTCAAACTGTGCGCCGCCTTCAGGGTCCGCAATGATCCCACCGCCTACTGAACCAGGGAGTCCGCGCAGCTCTCGAACCGGAAACCACCGCTGGGTCGGTAACCACTGCTGCAGAATATCGGGCGTGAACGGCGCGGGACGCATCATGATCTGAGGGCCTCCTGGATAGGGATTACTGGCATTGCTTCGGTCAGCGGGGACGAGGTGTTGGAGGTGACGGACCGCAAGCGGAGCCAGTAAAAGTCGTGACTTCCGAGGGTGAGCGTCATCGACCCGTCCGCGCCGAAGGCCGGGAACGGGGTGCCCCCGAAGAGATCGCGCAATCCGCGTCCGGCAAATTCGGGAAGATGCAGGGACGCCGCCACCGGGTGCTGGGAGAGGTTGAAGATGCACAGGATAATCTCGGGCGTTTCGTGCTCCGGGTTCTCCGGCGCAACCTCCCGCAGGAACGCCAGGACGGGTTCAGCCTCGGTCGGCACGTTGCGGTAGCTTCCGAGCCCAAACGCCGGATGCGCACGGCGGACGGCAAGCATCTGGCGCATCCAGTGCAGCAGCGAACTTGAACTCGCCAGCTGCGCCTCAACATTGACGTGGTTGTAGTGGTAGACCAGCGACTGCACCACCGGCAGGTAAAGTTTGCCCGGGTCCGCGTTGGAGAACCCGGCGTTGCGGTCC
>DGBL01000002.1 GCA_002384315.1 Micrococcaceae bacterium UBA4005
GCCATCGCCGACTTCCTCACCTCCCCGGATGGCGCCAATGCCAATACGTTCGAGGAGAACTCTTTCGCGGATGCGATCACGAAGTTCCAGGCTGACGTCGTGGCCGACCCGGGTAACAAGGCGGCCACGATCAGTTTCAAGCACAGTGCGGTAGCCGAGAACACGCGCGCGCTCGCAACCGACGACGGCGGCGCCATGGTGTTCGGCTATCTGGCACACACCTACTCCAGCGTCCCCAAAGGAGAGCGGGATTCAATCGATCTGAAGGGTACCGTCTACGAGGCGTTAACCGGTGAATCCTCAACTGAGGCCGGGATCGACGTGAACTACGGCGAGGCTGTCATGATGTATGTGCCGCCAGCTGGCAGTACCGAGAAGATCCGCGTCATTGGCGCGGCGCAGCAACTGTTGTCCGCCAAATTGCGTTAGGCACCGCGGGCCGGTCCCGCAGTGCAGCCGCGATGCACCAGTCATGCACTAGAAAGGTGAAGCGTTGTCTATTCCAGCAAATCGAAGCACCCCGCCGCCGTCCTCGATGAACATGAGGGGCGCTGTGGACCTGTCCGCGCTGAAGAACCGCGCCCAGCGGCCCGCGCCGCAGGCCAGCGCAGGCGGCCAGGCGCCCCCGCCGCGGAGCCCCTACATTGTCGAAGTCAGCGAACAAACCTTCCCGCAACTGGTGCAGTTATCAGCACAGGTCCCCGTGATCCTTGACGTCCGCGCATCCTGGAGTGAGCAGTCCGTCCAGGTCAGCGCCGTGCTTGAAGCACTTGCGGTGGAGCAGGATGGGCGCTTCCTGCTGGCGACGGTGGACTTCCAGGAGCAACCACAGATCGCCCAGGCGCTGCAGATCCAGCAGCCGCCGGCAGTCGTGG
Organism: Micrococcaceae bacterium UBA4005; assembly: GCA_002384315.1. GTDB lineage: Bacteria > Actinomycetota > Actinomycetes > Actinomycetales > Micrococcaceae > Arthrobacter_D. The sequence goes on from DGBL01000002.1 coordinate 876, forward strand.
CGGTCATCAAGGGACAGCCGGTTCCCATGTTTGAAGGCGCATTGCCGGAACCGCAGATCCGTGGGTTCATCGACGAGCTGCTGAAAGTGGCTGAAGCGAATGGGGTTACCGGATCGCTGAAGGACACTGCTGGCCCGGGCGCGGAGGCCGCGAATCCTGAACCGGAACTCCCGCCATTGCACCAGGAAGCCTTTGACGCGATTGAGGCCGGGGACTATGCGGCCGCGGCTCAGGCGTACCGGAAGGCACTGGCCGAGCAGCCAGCCGATACGCAGGCGCAGTCCGGACTCGCCCAGGTGGAGTTGATGCAGCGGGTGGAACAGCTCGACGCCGCGGCCATCCGCAAAGCAGCGGCGGATGCACCCCAGGACAGTGCGGCTCAGCTCGCTGTGGCGGATCTGGACCTTACCGGCGGGCATGTCGAAGATGCCTTCAACCGGATCATCGCTGTCATCGCTGCAAGCGCCGGCGAGGAGAAGGAAACCGCCCGCAAACGCCTGGTCGAGCTGTTCGACGTCGTCGGAACAGCGGATCCGCGCGTGGTAAAGGCCCGGGCGGCGCTGGCCCGGGCACTGTTTTAGGACGCTGTGACGCAGCTCTTCGACCCGATGACCCTGCGCGAGCTCTCCCTGCCCCACCGCGGCTGGGTTGCGGCGATGTGCCAGTATTCGTGCGATGCGGTGAACGCCCCCGGCGTTCCGACCGACTGGCATCTGGTTCACCTGGGTCAGTTCGCCGTGGGCGGGGCCGCCATGATCATCACGGAGGCCACGGCAGTCAGCGCGGAGGGACGGATCAGCCCGCGGGACGCCGGCCTGTATAACGATGAGCAGGTCGAGGCCTGGCAGCGGATTAATAACTTCATCCACACCCACGGCGCGGTCGGCACCTCAACCGCCGTCCAGCTGGCCCATGCCGGGCGCAAGGCATCGAGCTGGTGGCCGTTCAGCGGACACCGGGGCACCGTGCCGGGCGAGGCAGGTGGCTGGCAGCCGCTGGGTGCCACCGATGCCCCGTTCGGGGAGTACGCTGATCCACGCGCCATGACCGACGCGGACCTGCGACAAGTGATCGATGTTTTCGGTGCCGCAGCCGAGCGGTCTGTGCGCGCAGGGTTTGACGCAGTGGAGATCCACGCAGCCCATGGATACCTGCTGCACCAGTTCCTGAGTCCCTTGGTGAACACCCGCACCGACGGCTGGGGCGGAAGCGAGGAGGCCCGCTTCCGGCTCACACTGGAGGTCATCAGTGCGGTGCGGGAGAACATTCCCGCGGATATGCCGTTGTTGCTGCGGGTCTCCGCCTCGGACTGGACCGAGGGCGGACTGGATGCCGCATCCTCCGCTCGGCTTGTGGCCCAGGCCCACGCAGCGGGCGTCGACTTCGTGGACGTCTCCTCCGGCGGCGCGGTACCGGATGCACCCATCCCCGTTGGTCCGGGCTACCAGGTGCCGCTGGCGGAGCACATCCGGGAAGCCACCGGCGTCCCGACCGGAGCCGTTGGGCTGATCACGACGCCGGCGGAGGCGAACGCGCTTATCGAGGCAGGACGAGCCGACGTCGTACTCATCGCCCGCGCCGCGCTGCGCGACCCGCACTGGTGGCTGCGTGCCGCCGATGAACTCGGCGTGGACCTGCGCTGGGCTCCGCAGTACGAACGGGCGGCCGGGTACTAGTGTCGGATCCGATGCGGGCAACTGACGTCCGAGAGTCAGCTGAGCCAACTGTTGCTCTCTCGCTGAGGTCGCTTACCAAGCGATTCGGCGGCAAGGACGCCGTCAGGGACATCACCCTGGACGTACCGGCTGGTTCCTTCTATGGGCTGGTCGGACCGAACGGGGCAGGGAAAACAACCACCTTGTCGATGGCCACCGGTCTGCTCCGCCCCGATAGAGGCCAGGCCTTCGTCTACGGGTTGGATGTCTGGGGCTCACCCTTGGCGGCGAAGAAGCTCATCGGAGTGCTCCCTGATGGGCTCCGCCTGTTCGACCGACTGAGCGGTGAACAACTGATCACGTATTCCGGTCTGCTGCGCGGGATGGGGCGCGAGGTGGTAGCCCAGCGCGTGGCCGATCTCCTGCATGCATTCGATCTCGAGGCGGACGCCGGCACGCTGGTGGTCGACTACTCAGCGGGCATGACCAAGAAAATTGCGTTGGCCTCCGCACTGGTTCACGCTCCGAAGCTCCTGGTACTGGATGAACCGTTCGAATCAGTGGACCCGGTTTCGGCAGCGAACATCCGCGATATCCTGGCCCGCTTCGTCTCCTCCGGCGGAACCGTGATCCTCTCCAGCCATGGCATGGACCTGGTGCAGCGGATCTGCGACCATGTGGCGGTTGTCGCGGCAGGAACCATCCTCGCCTCCGGTCCCATTGACCAGGTCTGCGGCGGGCTGAGCCTCGAGGACCGCTTCGTTCAGCTCGTAGGCGGGCGGAACCAGACGGGAAGCCTTCCATGGTTGCGCACCTCGTAAGGCTCAGGCTTCAGCTGCTGCGGAACTCGCTCCGGCGCAGCCCGGCGCAACTGGTGGGGGTGCTGCTTGGTGCGGCGTACGGCCTGGTTATGCTCGGCATCGTCGTGAGCGCGCTTTTTTCCCTGCGCAGCGCTAACCTTTCTGACCTCCGGGTGGTGCTGGTTCTGGGCGGTTCTGTGCTGGTGTTGGCGTGGGCAATCCTTCCCGTGGTAGCCGCCGGGATGGACATGAGCCTGGACCCGCGGCGGTTCGCCACGTTCGCTGTCCCTCCACGGGAACTCCTCACGGGCCTTGCGCTGGCAGGCCTGCTCGGTGTTCCCGGCCTCGTGACAGCGCTGATCGCTGCTTTGGTAGCGGTGGCGTGGGCGGGCTTTCCACTGGCTGCTGGCGTCGCATTGTTGTGCGCCGGACCTGCTGTGGCGCTGTGCGTGGTGTCCTCCAGGCTGGTATCCACGGTACTGACGCTGTTCGCTGCCTCGCGGCGGTTGCGGGAAATTGGGCGCTTGTTTCTCCTGCTGCCGGTACTTTTATTGGGGCCGTTGATGGCTGGATTGTTACTCGTCGCGGACTGGTCGGCAGGGTTTGCGGACACGCTCGCTGTGGTGGCCGGCTGGACGCCCGCGGGCTTTTTCTGGGCGGCGCCCGCCGACGTCGCGGACGGCCGGTACGGGAGTGCGGCGCTTCGGATGATTCTCGGCGCCGCGACAATCGCCGTACTGGTCTGGGGTTGGAAGTCCGCAGTGGAACGGACGCTTGTGACTGCGAGCCACGAGCGGTTATCAGGAAAGTCCGCCAGCGGCGTCGGCCTCTTTCGTCACTTTCCCGCCCGACCCGCCGGGGCTGTGGCCGCCCGCGCGCTGACGTATTGGACCCGCGACCCGCGGTACGCCGCCGGAATTGTGATCGTGCCGCTGCTGCCGGTGATCCTGTGGAGCATAGGAACCCTGTTCAGTGACGGCTCCGCTGCCCTGATGGCACTCGCGCCCATTACCGCTTTCCTGCTCGCTTGGTCCATCGCCACCGATGTGTCCTACGACGGCACCGCGTTCTGGCTGCATGCCGCGTCCGGTGTGGATGGCCGGGCCGATCGGCTCGGACGGGCGGGAGCCCTCCTGCTCTTTGCTATCCCCACCGTCATCTTCTTTGGCCTCGGAGCGGTTCTGTTCGCCGGACGCCTGCACGACGCGCCAGCCATGATCGGTGTGAGCCTGGGCATACTGCTCTCTGGTACCGGGCTAGCGAGCGTGATGTCCGCGCTGTTCATCCATGCGGCACCGCGCGCCGGGGACAGTCCATTTGCCCGCCAACCTGGCAGCGGTTTCCTGATCTTCGCCGGACAGTTTGCCGGGTGGACAGCACTGTCCATCCTTCTGCTGCCGCAGAGCATCGTGGCATTGATCTATCTCGCAACAGGAAACCCCGCCGTCGGGTGGGCCACGCTGGGTGCCGGGGTTGTCCTGGGATTGTTGAATCTTGGTCTGGGAGTCCTACTTGGCGGCTGGCTGTACAACCAGAGGGTTCCGGAAATCCTGCGCTCCGTGGTGACCCATGGGTAGTCCGGGCAGGGCGTTAGAATAAACCTATGAGTATGCCCGCAGATCCTTTTGACAATGATCCGATGGACAGCCCTGGTGGCGGTGGTTCGACCGCAACCATCGAACGTGAGGACGTTCGCCAGCAGGTGGAGCCAGGCGACAGCGAGCGCTTCGCGCACTACGTGCGCAAGGAAAAGATCATGGAGTCGGCGTTTACCGGAGAGCCCGTGATCGCTCTGTGCGGCAAAGTCTGGACACCGGGCCGTGACCCTGAAAAGTTCCCGGTGTGCCCGGAGTGCAAGGAAATCTACAGCGGACTGCGCTCCGGCAAGGACGACGGGCCTGGCAAGAAATAGCGCAGGCCCCGGCCGGCAGCGGCCCCCTGGAGGGTACGGGTGCCCAACCGCGGTGGAGCGGATACCCGCAGAGTTCGTAAGTCAATGGAAGGTCCTGTCCCTGCGTGAGTAATGACACCCTGTTTGGTGCCGGCGCATCGTTGCCGCCTGCCTATCCCGAACGAGCGGCCTGGGGCACGGCGCCAAAACTGCGCCAATGGCAGAGCGAGGCGCTGGAAAGATATTTCGCCCGCTCTCCGAAAGACTTCCTCGCCGTGGCAACACCGGGAGCGGGAAAAACCACCTTCGCGCTTCGTGTGGCCACTGAACTCGTTGAACGCGGGACCGTCAACCGCGTAACGATCGTTGCGCCCACTGATCACCTCAAACGCCAGTGGGCGGACGCCGCCGCGCGGGTGGGAATGTCCATCGACCCGAACTTCAGGAATGCCGACGGGCGCCACGGCGGGGATTTTATCGGCGTGGCTGTGACCTACGCGCAGGTAGCGAGCAAGCCCATGCTCCACCGGGCGAAAACCGAGGGCGCCCGCACCCTGGTGATCCTCGATGAAATCCACCATGGAGGAGACGCACTGTCCTGGGGCGACGGCATCCGGGAAGCCTTCGAACCGGCAGCCAGACGGCTCGCTCTGACCGGGACGCCGTTCCGTTCAGACACCGCGGCCATCCCTTTCGTTGAGTACGCCGAGGACGCCGACGGCATCCGGCGTTCGCAGGCCGACTACACCTACGGTTACGGCCAGGCGTTGAAGGACCATGTGGTGCGCCCGGTGATCTTCATGGCCTATTCGGGGCAAATGCGGTGGCGGACCAGCGCTGGGGAGGAAATGGCGGCGTCTCTGGGCGAGGCCGTCACGAAGGATATCACCGCGCAGGCCTGGCGCACCGCGCTGAACCCTTCCGGGGAGTGGATCCCTGCAGTGCTCACCGCCGCGGACAAACGCCTTACCGAGGTGCGGCGCAGCGTGCACGACGCCGGGGGGATGGTAATTGCCTCCGATCACGAGGACGCACGCGCCTATGCCGGGCAGCTGAAGAGAATTACCGGAGAATCACCGACCGTGATCCTCTCCGATGATGCGAAGGCATCCTCGAAGATCGAGGAATTCTCCGCCGGGGAGAAGCGCTGGATGGTGGCGGTGCGGATGGTCTCCGAAGGCGTCGATGTGCCCAGGCTGGCCGTGGGCGTCTATGCGACGTCGACGGCGACGCCGCTGTTCTTCGCGCAGGCTGTGGGCCGCTTCGTCCGGGCCAGGCGGCGCGGGGAGATGGCCTCGGTATTCCTGCCCTCTGTCCCGAACCTCATGCTGCTGGCCAACCAGCTCGAACTGGAACGGGACCACGCTCTGGACCGCCCTGCCAGCGCGGAGGAGGACGGCTTCGCCCTCGACGACGGCCTGCTCGAGGAAGCAAACCGGCCGGAGACAGCTTCCGATTCGCTGACAAAGCAAAAATTCGAAGCCCTGGAGTCACAGGCCTCCTTCGACCGCGTGCTTTTCGACGGCGGTGAATTCGGAACAGGCGCGGAGATGGGCAGTGAGGACGAACTCGATTTCCTCGGTATTCCCGGGCTGCTGGACGCCGACCAGGTGAGCGCACTACTGCGTCAGCGCCAGCGGGACCAGCAGTCCCGCAAACGTGCCGCTCCGGCACCGGATGCAGTGCCCGCGGTGGACCACCGGCAGCTGACGGAACTGCGCGGGCAGTTAGCTAGGAACGTCGCGGCCTGGTCAGCCCGATCCGGAATGCCACATGGGGCGGTCCACAATGAACTGCGCAAGGTCTGCGGTGGACCTGCGGTGGCCCAGGCCAACGAGGAGCAACTTCAGCGCCGGCTGGGCAAGCTCCAAGACTGGTTCATCGGCCGTAAATAA
>DGBL01000114.1:0-21606 GCA_002384315.1 Micrococcaceae bacterium UBA4005
CAGGGCTACCCGCCCATTTCGACACACGGGTAGCCCGCGTACTGTTGGTCGCCCACCGATGATTTGGCATACGCCACGCTAGGCTCGTCCCCGCCGCCCGATGGAGCGGAGGCCTGTTATGTGGACAGGATTCGGGATCCTGGATCAATGTCCCGTGCGCGGGCCTGCCAAGGGCTTGCAACGGCAACGGCGATCACGCCCAGCCCGGTGTGCGCAGCCAGGACCGCAGGGCACCGCGTCACGGATATGGCCGCGCTAGGATGCTCAACACTCAGTTTCTCGGCGAGTGCGTCCGCACGGAGCTTGTCCCCGAAGTGGTGCACTGCCAGGCTTGAGCCTTCCGGCCGGACTGCTAGGTCCGCGGCCACGAGTTGGGCCAACCGGTCCAGTGCGCGCTCGGCGTAGCGCAGGCGCTCCACCGGGACGAGCCGACCTTCATCGATACGCAACAAGACCTTGACGGAAAGCATCGTTCCCAGCCACCCAGCGGCTCCGCTTACCCGGCCACCCTTGCGCAATTGGTGGAGGCTGGGAACATACACATACATCGACGACGATCGGCACGTCATAGCCGCCTCGGCAGCGGCACGTTCCATGGTTCCGGCAGAGCGAACTGCGGCATTGGCGGCGAGCACCCCGAAACCCTGCGCCATTCCGGCGGTTCGGGAGTCGACGATCTCTACGGGAATGTCCACCGCAAGAGCTGCCAGCCGGGCCGAGTCCACAGTGCCGGAGAGCAGTCCGGACAGATGCACCGAAACGATACCCTCACAGCCCTGCCGTTCCAGCGAACGGTAGAGCGCTTCGATCCGCCCGGGCGCAGGCCGCGACGTTGCAATCACCCGGTCCTCAGCCAAAGCGACACCCAGCGGCTCATCGAGGGTATCCCCGACTTCCTCCCGCACCGTTCCGTCAATGCTCACAGGCATAGGCACGACGACGATATCCCCCGCCTGCCAGTCCATACCGGTAAATTCCCGCGGAAGGCCTGCCGCCGAGTCCGTGACGACAGCGATCCGTGGTGCCGAAGGTGAGCCGCCCATTCTTAGCAGGGGACGATGTTGACCAGTTTGGGTGCACGGACAATAACCTGCCGGATGTCCCGTCCGTCAAGGATTCGCTGCACGGATCCGCTCGCCCGCGCCAGCGCTTCGAGGTCCGCGGCTGAGATGTCAACCGGTACATCGATGCGGTCCCGTACCTTCCCTTGGACCTGCACGATCGCGACGACCGTGTCCTGGACCAGTAACCGCTGCTCCACAGGAGGAAGCCCTACAGTCGCGACGGAGGCCGGATGGCCGAGCCGTTCCCAGAGGTCCTCGGCGGTATAGGGCGCGAACAGGCTCAACAGCACAGCCACTACTTCCGCCGCTTCCCGCACCGCCGGGTCTGCCGCGCCGACATCGCCGTCGATCGCCTTGCGGGTCGCGTTAACGAGCTCCATCAGTCGCGCGATGACCACGTTGAACTTGTTGTGCTGCATGAGTACTTCGACGTCCGCCAGGGTGCGGTGGGTCACCGATCGTAGCTGGCCTGCTCCGGCGTCCGGGTCCGCTCCAGGGTCGCTGGTGACATCGGCGCCCAGGCGCCAGGCCCGCGCCAGGAACTTCGCCGCGCCCGAGGGCGAAACATCCGCCCAGTCGACGTCGTCCTCGGGAGGAGACGCGAACACCATGGTCAGGCGAACAGCGTCCACTCCAAAGCGGTCCAGTTGCTCGCTGAGGTCAACGCCGTTGCCCAGTGACTTGCTCATGGCTTTACCGCCGTTGAGCACCTGGCCTTGGTTCAGCAACGCGGCGAACGGCTCGGTGAAATTCACCAGACCCAGGTCGAAGAGAACCTTAGTGAAGAACCGGCTGTAGAGCAGGTGGAGAATCGCGTGCTCCACACCGCCCACATACTGTCCGACCGGGAGCCACCGGTTGACCGCTTCGGTATCGAACGGGGCGCTGTCCAGGGTGGGGGAAATGAACCGAAGATAATACCAGGATGAATCCACGAAGGTATCCATCGTGTCGGTGTCACGCTGGGCGGGCGCACCGCACGTCGGGCAGGGAACGTTCACCCACTCCGCGACAGCGGCAAGCGGGGACGTGCCTTTGGGAGCGAGATCCTCCCCACGTAAATTCTCCGGCAACGTTACCGGCAGCTGATCATCGGGGACTGCAACTTCGCCGCAGGTAGTGCAATGGATGATCGGTATAGGCGTCCCCCAGAACCGCTGGCGGGAAATCAGCCAGTCCCGCAAGCGATAGTTCACCGTCCGCTCACCGGTACCGTGTGCGGCGACCATGTCGATGGCCTTGGCAATCGCCTCGTCCTTGCTAAGCCCACTGAGTTCCCCCGAGTTCACGAGGGTTCCCTCGCCGGTGGTGGCGACCCCGGACATAGCAGGATCCTCAGCGCCGGTATCGACGACCGTTCGGACCGTAAGGTCGAACGCTCGCGCGAAGTCGAGGTCCCGCTGGTCATGGGCCGGGACGGCCATGATGGCTCCGGTGCCGTAATCTGCCAGGACATAGTCGGCGGCCCAGACCGGTATTTTTTCGCCGCTGAGCGGGTTCAGGGCGTATCGCCCGGTGAACACCCCGGTCTTCGGCCGTTCGGTTGATTGCCGTTCGATCTCCGAGAGCGACTTCACTTTTTCGCGGTAGCTCTCCAGTGCCGCCCGATGTTCAGGCTTCACGAGTTCCAGCGCAAGCGGGGCGTCCGCGGCCACCACAAAGAAGGTCGCACCGTACAACGTGTCTGGTCGGGTAGTGAACACGGGTGCGTCATAGGCTGGCAGGTCGCTGTCGGCCTCGATGGTGAAGGTGACGTGGGCGCCCTCGGATCGTCCGATCCAATTGCGTTGCATCGCGAGAACCCGTTCGGGCCAGCTTCCGCTGAGCTGGTCCATGTCCTCCAACAAACGGTCAGCATAGTCGGTAATTTTGAAATACCACTGGTTCAGGCTTTTTTTGGTGACGTCCGTTCCGCAACGTTCGCAGGTGCCGTTGACGACTTGCTCGTTGGCCAGGACAGTCTGATCCTTGGGACACCAGTTCACCGGCGAATCGCGCCGGTAAGCGAGGCCCTTATCAAAGAACCGTAGGAACAACCACTGCGTCCAGCGGTAATAGCTCGGATCGGAAGTGTGTATCCGGCGGGACCAATCGGCGCTGATCCCATAACGTTTGAACGAACGTGCCTGGGTGTCTATATTTGCGTACGTCCACTCAGCAGGATGCGCGTTGCGCTGGATCGCAGCGTTCTCGGCTGGGAGGCCAAAGGAGTCCCACCCGATGGGGTGCAACACGTCCTGGCCTTTCTGCCGGGCCCAGCGTGCGGCCACATCACCCATCGCGAACGCTTCAGCATGGCCCATATGAAGGTCGCCGGAGGGATAAGGAAACATGTCCAGCACGTATTTACGCTCGCGGTTGCCGTCGTCGATCGGGGCAAAGGAGTCCATTGAGTCCCATACCGCAGGCCACCGGGCTTCCAGTGCCCTGAAGTCATAAATGTTCTCGTCCGATTGTCCGGATCCGGAAGGAGTACTCACTGTGTTTGGCCCTATCCAATCTTCATCTCTGGCGACCGTCTGCGCTGACTACTGGCACCGCGCGGCGTACCTGGATGCCCGGCCCTTCCGGCCCGGACACACAAAAGCCCCTCAGCAGTGGAGGGGCCGCCGCACTAACTGGTGCGGCTAAGTAAGGAGAACAGTACGGAACATGGGACCAGCTTAGCCTAGTTGCAGTACCCGCTCCGGAACGAGGAACGCAACCATCCCGAGCGCCGGGGAAGTGCCCGCGATGGCTGGGCACCTCCCCGGCTGCATAGGGGTTAACACGCTCTGTCAGCGGCGTTATTTCACATCTTCGTCAACCCAGTCAAATGTCCGGGTCACCGCTTTCTTCCACAGCCGCATCTGACGGTCCCGTTCAGAGCTGTCCATCGACGGGCTCCACCGCTTGTCCTCGGACCAGTTCGAGGTCAGTTCGCCGAGATCGTTCCAGAATCCGACCGCCAGGCCCGCAGCGTAGGCTGCGCCGAGGGCTGTGGTCTCGATGACTTTCGGACGGACCACGTCCACGCCAAGGATGTCGGATTGGAACTGCATCAGTTCGTCGTTAGCCACCATGCCGCCGTCGACGCGCAGGTCCTTCAGTGGAACACCGGAGTCGGCATTGACCGCATCGAGTACTTCGCGGGTCTGGAACGCTGTCGCTTCCAGGGCTGCCCGGGCGATATGGCCCTTGTTGACGAAACGAGTCAGTCCGACAATGGCACCGCGTGCATCCGGGCGCCAATAGGGAGCGAACAGACCGGAGAACGCCGGGACAATGTAGACACCACCGTTATCATCGACACTCCTGGCCAGTTCCTCGATTTCCGGGGCGCTCTTGATGATGCCCAGGTTATCGCGCAGCCACTGCACCAGCGATCCGGTGACTGCAATAGCACCTTCGAGGGCGTACACCGGCTTGTTCTCTCCAAGGCGGTATGCCACCGTGGTGAGCAATCCGTTCTGGGAGTGGACGATCTCCTCGCCGGTGTTGAAAATCAGGAAGCAACCGGTTCCATAGGTATTCTTCGCTCCGCCCTGCTCGAAGGCTGCCTGCCCGAACGTCGCTGCCTGCTGGTCGCCGAGGATACCCGCCACGGGTACCTCCCGCAGAAGTTGGGAGCCGTGGACGTTCCCGTAGACCTCGGACGAAGATTTGATGGCGGGCATCATCGATAGCGGTACACCGAAGTCCGCCAGGATTTCCTCATCCCAGGACAGCGTCCTGAGGTCCATAAAGAGGGTACGGGAGGCGTTGGTCACGTCCGTGATGTGCACTCCGCCGTCCACCCCGCCGGTGAGGTTCCAGGTGACCCAGGAGTCCGTATTTCCGAACAGCAGGTCCCCGGCTTCTGCTTTGGCGCGGGCGCCATCGACATTGTCGAGAATCCATTTGATTTTCGTACCGGAGAAGTAGGTCGCCAGTGGAAGGCCCACTTTTTGCTTATAGCGTTCTACGCCGCCTGTGGCGGCTAGCTCGTCAACGATCGGCTGGGTACGGGTATCCTGCCAGACGATGGCGTTATAAACAGCCTTACCGGTTGTCTTGTCCCACACCACAGCGGTTTCGCGCTGGTTGGTTATTCCCACCGCCGCGATATCGTGCCTGGTGAGGTTCGCCTGGGAGAGGGCGTTGCCGATCACCTCGCGGGTGTTGTCCCAGATTTCAGCAGGATCGTGCTCCACCCAACCGGCGCGGGGGAAAATCTGTTCGTGCTCTTTCTGCCCTGAGGAAACGATATCCCCTTTGTGATCGAACACTATCGCTCGACTGGAAGTAGTTCCCTGGTCGATGGCAATTATATATTTCGACATGTCTTACTCCTTTGTGATGAATATGCCGTCTATCGAATCTTGAGGCGGGCGGCTTCGTGAGCCGCCCGCCTCCCCCCTTACGCTGCCGGGAAAGTCACGAACTGAACGACGAGCCCAGCGAGTACACCACCAACTATCGGGCCGACAATGGGAACCCATGCGTAGCTCCAGTCCGAGCTTCCCTTGCCCTTGATAGGCAGCAAGGCATGGGCAATACGCGGCCCGAGGTCACGGTTTGGGTTGATCGCGTAACCAGTCGGTCCACCCAGCGAGGCACCGATACCGACAACTAGCAAAGCGACCGCCAGCGGACCAAGGCCCGATGGTGTGGATCCGAAGGAAAGAATCACGAAAACGAGTACGAAGGTGCCGATGATTTCCGTGACGAGGTTCCACCCGTAGGAGCGGATCGCCGGTCCAGTGGAGAAGACGCCCAATTTATTCGCGGGGTCCGGTTCGTCGTCGAAGTGCTGCTTGTAGGCCAGCCAGCAGAGCGCCGCGCCCAGGATCGAACCGATCATCTGCGCGGCGAGGTAGCCCATCGCGTTGAGGAAAGTTTTGTCCACCCCTTCGGCAAAAGTCTGCACATTCCCGTTAACCAATAGCCCCATCGTCACCGCAAAGTTCAGATGGGCTCCCGAGAGCGCCGCGACGTAAACACCGGCGAAGACACCGATGCCCCAACCGAAGTTGACCATCAGGAACCCGCCGTTATTACCTTTCGTTTTCGCCAGCGCGACGTTGGCAACAACACCACAACCCAAGAGCAACAACATCATCGTGCCGAACATTTCGGCTACAAATACTTCCAGAGACATCTTTGACCCCTTCTAACTATTCATTTTTGCCAGGTGGCACCGCCTCAGCGCACACCCCTGATTTCCCCCGGCGATCTGTGCCGTTGGTTTCGTGCGACTGCCCTGCGGCAGTTCGGTCGCCCGCATGAGACTCACGCGACCAAGCTCTTCACGGTAACCCGGTGCGAGCGGGCAAGGACGTGTTCGGCGTATTCGATCTCCTCGAGAACCTGCGCGTCATCCCACTGAAGGAGCGGAGCCAAGGTTAAACCGAGTTCGGAAAGCAGCTCCCTGCTCACCAATCCGCGAAATGCCAAGGATGTGCGGCGGATCAGGATATCGACTAGATGTCCGACCTGTTCGTGCTGGACCATATATGCGATCTCCCGCGTACTGAGCTCCGGAGTCGAGGCGAAGGGTGAATCCTCACCCGCAGAGAGGTAATCCAGAACGTCAAGCGCCCTGGTGCCATAGCGTGTCAGGAGGATTCGCACGCGTGGTTCGTCGGCGGACGTCCCGCAGGCGGATCGAACCCACTGCGCTTCCTGGGCTGCGGATGCGGGAAAGCCCCGTCCGCCACCGATTGGCAGATCAGCTGTCGAAGTCTTCCGCCGCAGTTCAAGGGCCATGAGCGCCTCATCTGCGAGATGTTCGGACAACGCACGGAACGTGGTCCACTTTCCCCCTACCAGGCTAAGAGCCACTACGGTAGATCCGGAAACCTCCAGCCCACGCCGTTCTATTCGGTAGTCACGCGATACAAAGCCGGGCTGGGTGGCGTCATGGTGCGGCAACGGCCGTACCCCCGAGAAGCTGTAGACGATATGTTCCGGCCCCACCTTCACCGTGGGGAAAACGTGTCCGATCAAGTCAAAGAAATAGGCAATTTCCTCATCCGTGCACACTGCTGGAGTCTGAATATCCGTTTCCACGTCCGTCGTTCCGACCAATACGCGATCGCCGATGGGATACACGAGGACGATTCGTCCGTCGCTGTGTTCGAAAAAGATTTCCCGGTCGTTGCAGGCCCGGAGGAGGCCTGCATGATCGAGCACAATATGGGAGCCCTTAGTGCCACCCATATAGGCGCTTGTGCTGCCGAGCACAGCATTGGTCTCGTCGACCCAGGCGCCCGTTGCATTGATGATGACATCAGCGTGGAAGGCGAACGCCTCACCGGAGAGCTCGTCCCTGAGCATAAGTGCGCCCTCCCTCAACCCGACCGCACTGACATAGTTCGCCGCCCGGGCTGCCGGATTGGCGCGCTGACCATCACGCAGCACGTCCAAGGTCAATCGTTCCGGGTTGTGCACGGAGGCATCGAAATAGGTTGCTGTGTACTTGATGTCATCGCGCAGGGACGGCAGCTGTGCAAGTGACTTTCTCCGTCCCAGGAAACTGTGCCGCGGAACCGCCCCGCCGTCTCGGGAGAAGAAATCATAGATACTCAGCCCGGCCTTGATGAGAAACGCCCCGCGCTCTACCTGTTTTCCCCGTTTGTGGGTCAGGAATCTCAGGGGTGCGGCAAGTATTCCGGAAAATGTACTAAAAATGGGGATAGTTGTCTGGAGTGGTTTGACATAGTGCGGCGCGACCCGCAGCAGGGCGTTACGTTCGGTCACCGACTCACGAACGAGCCTGAATTCGCCGTTCTCCAAATACCGGATCCCCCCGTGGATCATGTGCGATGAGGCACCAGAAGCGCCCTGACAGTAGTCTCCGCGTTCCACCAGCGTCACGTCAACACCCTGCAGCGCCAGGTCTCGGAAAGTTCCGACACCGTTAATCCCCCCACCAATAATCAGCACGGACGCACGCGGGTTCTCCTTGAGCGCGGACACGATAGCTCGGACGGTGGTGGACTGCTCCTGCGGCTTCCGGCCGGCTCGGTTACTCACGTTCTCACTCCGTAGGGTTAGTCTCACATGCTGTTGTCTGTGTCACACCATTCTTCGGAACGCTGGGAATACTCGTCAATCTGAATGCACAAACGTGCATAAATAATGCGAGGATTACGTCATGATGAATGCTGGCCAGCGCGAACTAGAGTCCTCGGGGGCGATCGGGGGCGCTCGCTCAAGGGATGCCCTGCGCGCCGCGCAAATGTATTATCTGCAGGACCTGACCATGAACGCGATCGCTCGTGAGCTGCGGACCTCCCGCTCGACAGTCTCTCGGCTGCTGTCGATGGCACGGGAAACCGGACTGGTTCAAATCCAGGTGAACAATCCCTCGGAGCGCGCCCCTGCGCTCGAGCAACAGATCAGGCTCAGGTTCGGAGTCGAGGCCCATGTTGTCCCGGTCGCGGAGAGCGTCAGCGAAGCCGAGGCTCTTGATCGTGTGGCGCTGCAGGCAGCCCGGACCATCGGGCCGCTGGTCGACTCGAATGCGATTATCGGCATCGCCTGGGGTTCAACGCTGAGTGCGGTGAGCTACCACCTCACCCGCAAAATAACGCACGGCAGCACGTTCGTTCAGCTCAACGGAGCAGGCAACACCCAGACAACAGGCATCACCTACGCCAGCGAGATTTTGCGGCGGTTCGGCCAGGCTTACGGGGCTCGTGTTGAACAGTTTCCCGTGCCTGCTTTTTTCGACCATGAGGAAACCAAAACAGCGATGTGGAACGAGCGCAGTGTCAAACGGATCCTCGATCTGCAGGCACGCATGACCATGGCGGTTTTTGGCGTTGGATCGATCGCGGCAGGAATCCCCAGCCACGTGTATAGCGGCGGCTATCTCGAACCGGAGGACTTGAGGGAACTGGAAACCGATCAGGTAGTCGGCGATGTGGCGACCATGTTTTTTCGGGCGGACGGTTCGCACCGCGATATTCTGCTCAACCGGCGCAGCACCGGCCCGGATCTGGACCGTCTGCGTACCGTCAGACGACGCATCTGCGTCCTGTCCGGGGAGAGCAAGATCCACGGGCTGGGCGGAGCCCTTGCGGCGGGGCTCGCAACAGACCTCATTCTGGACGAAGGCTCAGCCAGAAAGCTCATCCAGCAGGCCAATCTTTGAAGGTGCACCGCCGGTAGAGTCGGAGAATGCACAAGGCACCGCGAAAAGGACTCAATAATTCAGTGACGATGGGTACCCTCGGTTACGGGGTCTATAAAGTTCCGCCAGCCGATACCGCACAGCTGTGCGCGTTGGCCCTTGACGCAGGGTACCGGACGCTGGACACGGCGTCGCTGTATGGCAACGAATCCGGGGTGGGACAGGCAGTAGCCGAGGCACTCGCCATCGGCGCAACAGTCCGGGAGGACATCTTCGTCACCACGAAGCTGTGGAATTCCGATCATGGATACCGCCGCGCCCACGAGGCGTTTGCAGCGTCCAAAGCGCTACTCGGCCTGGACTACGTGGACCTGTACCTCATCCACTGGCCCTGTCGGGGCAAAGGCCTCGCACTGGAAACCTATCGGGCGTTGGAGGAGCTCTACCGTGCCGGTGAGGTGCGTGCGATCGGCGTCTCTAATTTTTTGCAGCAGGACCTGGAACAACTGCTCGAGCACGCCGATGTCGTCCCCGCGGTGAACCAGGTGGAAGTCCACCCGTACCTCCAGCAGAAGGGTCTGCGCGCCTTCCATGACCGCCACGGGATTACCACCCAGGCCTGGAGCCCCTTGGGACGAGGCGCGGTGCTCGACGATCCGGTGATCGGTCGCATCGCTGCCGAGCTGGGGCGATCCCCTGCCCAGGTGATACTGCGATGGCATCAACAGCAGGGGGTCGCTGCTGTTGTGAAGGCCAGCACCGGCACGCGGATCGCGGAAAACTTCACTATATTCGAATTCGAACTCACCGCGGAGCAGCTGGCCGCGATCGCCAGCCTGGAGCGGGGCCAACGATTCGGATCCCACCCTGCCGAGGTGAACTAAGAGATGGCACGCACAACGCGCCCTGCCACGGCTCCGATAACCCGGAGGAAAGCCCTCACTCATCGGCTCGTGCTGGGCGGACGGAGCGCCCAGTACTGGGATTTCATGCCCACGGTGGTCCGGCAGGGCGAAAAATCCCCCACCCTGTTCTTCGTCCACGGGTTCCGTGGGGACCATCATGGGCTGCTGCGGCTAGCCGAGGAATTGCCGCAGTACCGGATCATCATTGCTGACCTGCCCGGATTCGGGGCATCCGAGCCTTTCGACGGTACGCACGACGTCGACGCGTACGCCCGCTTCGTGCGCCAGAGCCTTGACGCACTGACACTGGACCCACGGTGCGTCGTGCTGGGCCATTCCTACGGATCCGTGATCGCCGCCGCTTTCGCTGCGTCTAACCCGCAGCGCATCGACCGGCTCATCCTGGTCAACCCTATCTGCGAACCGGCCCTAGGCCGTGGTGCGTCACCGGCGGCCCGTCTTGCACGGGCCTATTACAAGAGCGCTGAGCGGCTTCCGGAACGGTTCGGGATGCTCCTACTGACCAACCCTGTGGTGGTGCGGGTTATGAGTGTTTTCATGGCGAAAACCCGGGAGCCAGTCCTGCGGCGCTATATCCATGACCAACATGCCCGCTATTTCAGCAGCTTCGCGAACCGCGGCGTGCTGCTTGAGGCGTTTCACTCCTCCAGCACCGGGAGCGTTCGGGAAAGTGCCGCGGGGCTGCATCTTCCGGTGCTGCTGGTTGCCGCGGAACGCGACGATATCGGCTCGGTCGATTGCCAACGCAAACTTGCCGCAGCGATTCCATCGGCCAGACTGGAGGTCCTGCCGGATACCGGCCATCTGGTGCATTACGAAAAACCCGCGGAAGCAGCATCCCTGATCACTGACTTCCTCTCGGCCAGGCGCCCATGAGACTCGTCATTGACGCCCGCTTCACCCGGTTCGACCGCCACGACGGCATCAGCCGGTACGGAGCCAGTCTCGCGGCGGCGATAGCTGAACACGCCGACGTCGTCCTGCTTGTCCACGATCGGCGGCAGCTGCCCCTACTCCCAGATCTACCCTTCGTCCTCATGCACAGTCCACTTTCACCGAAGGAGCTTTTCAGTGCGAGGACCATCAACCGGTTGCAGCCCGACGTCGTGTTCTGTCCCATGCAGACCATGGGCTCCTGGGGCCGGAAGTACCCGCTGGTGCTCACCCTGCACGATCTGATCTATTACCAGAACCGGACGCCGCCGTCGTTCCTTCCGCTCCCGGTGCGGGCCCTGTGGCGTCTCTACCACCTTGGCTACTGGCCACAACGGTTGCTGTTGAACCGTGCGGATGTCGTGGCGACGATTTCGCGCACGACCGCCGGGCTTATTGCCCAACACCGGCTGACCCGCAGGCCTGTGCGCATTGTGGGAAACGCGCCCCAACATGCCCCGGCGTCTTCGGCCGGGCCGCGGCAGAAGACCCTGATCTACATGGGCTCATTTATGCCCTACAAGAACGTGGAAACGCTCATCACCGCAATGGGCGCACTACCGGATTACACGCTGCACCTGCTCAGCCGCATCACCCCCCAACGCCGCCGCGAACTGGAGGCCCGACTTCCTCCAGAGGCCCAGGTGGTTTTCCATAACGGCGTGAGCGATAGCCAGTACGAGTCCCTGCTGGGTACCGCTACGGCCCTAGTGTCCCTCTCCCTTGCGGAGGGTTATGGTCTTCCGCTCATCGAAGCAATGGCTGCCGGGACGCCGGTCATCGCCAGCGACACTCCTATTTTCCGTGAAGTGGGCGGCGACGCCGCGATTCTGGTCGACCCCCACAGCCCGGACGCAGTGGCCCGCGCGGTGCGCTCCCTCGATGATCCGCAGCACTGGCGCGAGGTCGTGGCGTCCGGGCTCAGCCAGGCGTCCGGGTATTCGTGGAGCGCTTCGGCGGCGGAACTGCTCAGCGCGGTGGAGACCGCACAGCGTGTTCACAGTCTGCGCTGACCCGTCCCGGACGCCCGGGCGTCCTAGAGTAAACCCGGCGCATCGCAGCGGATCTGGACCGGCTCACTGGTCCGTTTCGCGGAGAGCACTGTCCGGCGCGCCTTGAGTGAGGAAACAGCGCGCGCTGCATCCCGGTAACTGAAAAAAACCAGTGTCCGGTGTATTTCCGCGATTATGGGCTCTCCGGACGGTGCCGGGTTCGTTGCCTGCGCTCCGGGCTGCCCGGCCTGCCCGGCGACGACAACTGGCCCGACGACGCGGAGAAATACACCGGTGTCAATTCCTTCCAGGAAGGCGTTCAACGCTTCCCGGCTGCCGGTCAAAGCCGCGTACCGCACGGCTGGGGGCAAGCCCAGATCGTGTCTGAGGGCGAGTTCTCGCTCTGCGGCTCCGCGTGGATCCCAGCGCACTAGGTTGCCGACCGCCACGTCGTCATCAGCGGTGACCACCACCAGTCCCCCCAGCGCCGCGGGCCGTGCAAGGACGGCGGCGGCGAACCACCGCCGAAGTGTGTCCTCCGCAGCCCGCAGCGACTCCCGCCGCAGCATCGCTGTGCCGTCCAGAAGCACGACGGCGGCGTATCCGGATTGCGGAACCGGCTCGGCCCCCGGAGTGGCAACGACCACCTGCGCGTCGTCAGAGACTTCATCGACGATGTGGGTGCCAGCTGAGGAGATCACCGGGACACCGGGAAACGCCCGTCCGAGTTCCTCCGCGGTGCGGTTGGCGCCGGAGACAGTGGCCCGGATTTTTATGCCGCCGCAGGCCACGCACCTCCAGCGTGGCTCAATACGCCCGCACCATCGGCATTCCGGTGCCCCGGCGCGGGAGCCCCGCGCGAGCGGTCCGGTACAGGCACTACAGCGGGCAGGTTGGCGGCACTCCTCGCACGCCGTCGACGGCGAGTATCCGGTGCGCGCTACCTGGATCAGCACCGGCCCGCGGCGCAGCCCCTCCTGGGCTGCTTTCCAGGCGGCATGCGGGATTCGTGCCTGCGCCGCGAGCGGGTCGTGGGCGCGTTCGTAGGCATCGGCAGTGTGCAGGACACGCGCGACGCTATCCCTAGTTTCGCGCCGGTCGGCGTGGATGGACTGCGCCCACCCGGTATCGACGAGTCGCTGCGCCTCGGTACTGCGCCCGGTCGACGCCAGCAGCAGCGCCGCATCCTCCTGCTCGGCGCGTAGTAGCAGCACATCCCGTGAATGCGGGTAGGGCGCACGCTGCTCCGCATGCTGGTCGTCGCCGTCGTCCCACAGGCACACCAACCCGAGGTTACGCACCGGAGCGTATGCTGCCGACCGGGTCCCGACCGCAACCCGTGCGTGGCCCAGGCGCAGGCGCAGGAAGTTGCGGTAACGCGGCGTCGGCCCGTCCTCAGCGGTCAGTCTGGCGACGTCCTGCGTGCCCAACCGGGAGACCAGTGCAGCCTCAACCCTGGCCAGGTCGCGCTGGTCAGGAACGACGACGACGGCGCCGCGTCCGCTGGCAACGACGGCGCACACAGCGTCGGTCAGCTCCTGCGGCCAGCCGCGCGGACCATAACCACCCAAGCTCGCCAGGACGGCCCGGGGGCTGCCTCCGGCGGCCAGATGTTTGAGGAACGCTTCGCCGTGGACATACCGTCCGAACCGTTCCCCCGCGCCGGTTAAGTCCGCGACGGGCGAGCCCGGCGGCTGTTGCGCCCCGGCGTCGGCATGAGCTGGGAATTCCTTGTCCACTCGTGCGGCGCGTGGGGGCACAGCGACCCGCAGCACATCGCTGACTGTGCCGGCAAGCCGTTCGGCGAGAGCGCGGGCAAGCTGCAGTATCTCCAAGGCCAGAACAGGCTGCTCCGAAATCACCTGGGTAAGCGCAAGCAGGCTCGCAGATCGGGTGGATACCGGAATCCGGGCCACCAGGTAGCCAGTGTGAGCCCGTCCGGCAAAGGGCACCTTCACCCGTACTCCGACGCGGGCCCGCGCATCCAGGTCACGGGGAACCGCATAGTCGAAGACCCTGTCCAGGTGCGCGAGCGAAGATTCGAGCACCACCTGGGCCACCGGATTCTCCGCGGCCAGAGCCTCTCCGGCATGGTTGGCGGACGTAGCCACGAATCCATGCAGGAGGCTTAACTGGTCTCCGCCGGAAGCCTCTGTGCCGTTCATCGCCTGACTATCCTGTGTGGGGTGGGTGCGTGGCAGCCTGCGTTTTAGGCGTTGAAGTACCCGCGCAGCTTCTCTACCTGGTCCGTGAGCTCCCAGGTGAATCCCTGGTCTTCGCGCCCGAAGTGCCCGTTCGCAGCGGTCTGCCGATAGATGGGGCGCTTGAGGTCGAGTGCATTGATGATGCCCAGCGGCCGCAGGTCGAATATCTCCCGGATTGCGGTGCTAATCGCTGCCGGGTCCACCGTCTCCGTGCCGAAGGTCTCAACATAGATTCCAACCGGCTGCGCCATCCCGATAGCGTAGGCGATCTGGATTTCGGCCCGCCGGGCCAACCCGGCGGCCACCACATTTTTGGCCACCCACCGCATCGCGTAGGCCGCGGATCGGTCGACCTTGGAGGGGTCCTTGCCACTGAACGCGCCGCCTCCATGGCGAGCCATTCCGCCGTAGGTATCGACAATGATTTTCCGCCCGGTGAGTCCAGCGTCGCCGACAGGTCCGCCGATCACGAACGCTCCGCCAGGGTTGAGGATGTGCCGTACCGCGGAGTGATCAAGGTCGCTCGTGGCCAGGACCGGTTCGATGACATGCGTTGCCAGATCGGAACGAAGCTGCTCAAGCGATACGTCAGCCGCATGCTGGGAGGAAATCACGACCGAATCCACCGATACCGGCCTCGCGCCGTCGTAGCCGATGGTGACTTGGGTTTTGCCGTCGGGCCGAAGGTAAGCCAACGTCCCGTCCTTGCGCACTTGGGTGAGCCGCTCGGCGAGACGGTGCGCCAGCCAGATCGGCGCAGGCATAAGCACTGGCGTTTCGTCGCTGGCGTAGCCGAACATGATGCCCTGATCGCCGGCCCCCTGGGCATCGTAAGGATCCATCCCGGTGCCCTCCCGGGTCTCCAGAGAGGTGAAGACACCGGAGGCGATCTCCGCGGACTGGTGGCCGATCGACACCGAAACACCGCAGCGCGCCCCATCGAAGCCATTCGCGGAGGAATCGTATCCAATGTCCAGCAGCGTCTGCCGGACAATTTCCGGAATTTCGACATAAGCGTCCGTTGCGACTTCGCCCGCCACATGGACCAGTCCGGTCGTGACCAGGGTTTCCACCGCGACGCGGGAGTGCGGATCCTTCGAAAGCATCGCGTCCAGGATCGCATCGCTGATCTGGTCGCAGATTTTGTCCGGGTGTCCCTCCGTGACCGACTCAGAGGTGAAAAGCCGCAGGGCCGCGTTGTCTGTACTGGCTGGATTCACGTAATCACTCTACTTCGTCAGGTCTTGATTGGATCAAACAGATGACCCCGGGTGCGCACTGTGACGCCCGGCTGTGCGCGCACTCCTCCATGCGGTTCAGAGCGCAGCCAGTGCCGCGATTCGCTGGATAATGACCTCAGCTACCTCGTCCTTGGATCCCTGCACATCCGTAGGTTCGCCGCCAGCTGCTTCGAGGATGGTCACACTGGTCGTATCTTTTCCGAAAACCTGGTCCTTGCCAACGATGTTCAGCACCAGCAGGTCACAGCCCTTGCGTGCCAGTTTCCGGCGCGCGTGGCTCAGCGCGTCCAGCTCAACGTCACCTGTTTCGGCGGCGAATCCGACGATTGTCGCCAGCGCCTTTCCCGCCCCGCCCAGCGCCCTGAGCTCCACGAGTTCGCGCAGAATATCGGGATTACGCACCAGCCGGATCACCGGGGCGTCGTCGTCATCGGTTTTCTTGATTTTCGCACTGGACACGTCGGCAGGCCGAAAATCAGCGACCGCAGCGGCCATGATCACCGCGTGGGAATCTTTGCTGGCCAAGAGCGTGGCTTCCCGAAGCTCGAGCGCGGTTTCCACCCGCACGACGTCGATGCCGGGCGGGGCCGGAATTTCCAGGTTGGCGGCGATCAGCCGCACGGCCGCGCCCGCGCGCAGTGCCTGCCGGGCCAGGGCAACCCCCTGACGTCCGGAGGAGCGGTTGCCGAGGAAGCGTACGGGGTCAAGCGGTTCCCTGGTTCCTCCAGCAGTGATCGTCACTGTCTTGCCCGATAAAGCTCCTGACGCCGTGGGCGGCGCACTGACGGTTCCGGCTGGCCCTGGGGCAGGTTCGAGTCCGTGCGCGAAGGCCAGCGCGGCGGCGTGGATCTCCTCCGGGTCCGGGAGCCGTCCGGCACCCGAGTCGGAGCCGGTCAGTCGACCGAAGGCCGGGTCCATGACCAAAACACCCCGGGCCCTGAGCCGGGCTACATTCTCGACGGTGGCGGGGTGCTCCCACATTTCAGTGTGCATCGCCGGGGCCATGAACACACGTCCGGAGGCCATGAGCAAGGTCCCGGTCAATAGGTCATCGGCCAAACCGGCCGCGGCCTTCGCCAGGAGATCCGCCGTGGCCGGGGCCACGATCACCAGATCAGCTTCCTGGCCGAGCCGAACATGGTTTACTCGTTCGACCTGGTCGAACACGCTGTTGCTCACAGGGTTGCCCGAGAGAGCTTCCCACGTGGCCGCGCCCACAAATTTGAGCGAAGACGCCGTCGGGACCACTGTGACGTCATGTCCTGCTTCGGTAAAGAGACGAAGGAGGGTCGCGACCTTATAGGCGGCGATCCCCCCTCCAACACCAAGAATGATCCGCATCGAAATCCCGCTACCGGGCACTCGGGACTGCAGCACAGCCGCGGCCGGTACGCACTGTTGCTACTCCGCGGCTTCCATCGGGGCGGACACGAGCATTCCCTCATTGATCTCGCGCAGCGCGATCGACAGCGGCTTCTCGTTCAACTTGGTATCCACGAGTGGTCCGACATACTCGAACAAACCCTCGTGCAGCTGGGAGTAGTAGGCATTGATCTGGCGGGCACGCTTCGCGCCATAGATGACGAGAGCATACTTCGAGTCCGCCACTTCCAGCAGCGAATCGATCGGCGGGTTGATGATGCCTTCAGACTGAGTTGACACAAATTCTCCAAATAATAGCTGTTGCTCGGCTCCGGAATCCGCTCTCAGGGACGCCGCGGACGAAGTCCCATAAGTGAAACGAGCTCGTCCGCCGCACGATTGACGCTGTCGTTGACCACGGTGTGATCGAACTCCGGCTCGGCGGCAAGTTCCAGTTTAGCGGTTTCCAGCCGTTGCTGCTGTTCCTCGGCGCTTTCGGTGCCGCGCCCGACCAGCCGGCGCACCATTTCATCCCAGCTGGGGGGCGCCAAAAATACAAACATCGCTTCGGCCATGGACGCTTTAACCTGCCGGGCGCCCTGCAGATCGATCTCAAGGAGCACCGATCGCCCGTCGTCCATCGCCTCCTGGACCGTGCGCCGGAGGGTCCCGTACCGGTTGGTGCCGTGGACGACCGCCCATTCGAGCAGTTCGCCGTTGGAGACCATGGAATCAAACTCTTCAGCGGAGACGAAGTAATAGTGCACGCCGTCCGCTTCCCCGGGCCGCGGCGGGCGGGTGGTAACCGAGACCGAGAGCCAGACTTCGGGATAGTTATCCCGGATATAGGTCGATACGGTACCTTTGCCGACGGCGGTGGGGCCCGCCAATACTGTCAGCCGTGGCTGCGACACATTGTTCCTCACTTACTGGCCCGGCCAGGATGGTGTCCATTCAAATGGTCTATGAGTGCTTTTCGCTGGTGGATTCCGAGTCCGCGAACCCGACGTGTGGACGCAATACCGACCTCCTCCATGATCGCTGCCGCCCGGACGGACCCAACCCCGGGTAGCGCCCGCAGGAGGTCACAGACACGCAGTCGATCTACTGCGTCATCCTTGCAGTCACCAGCGATGACGTCCGCTACCGAGGTCTTCCCCGACTTCAGCCGGACCTTCAGTTCTGCCCGGATGGATCTGGCGGCGGCTGCTTTCTCCCGCGCCCGGGTGCGTTCGAAGTCAGTCAATGGCTTCAGGCTCACGGGCGCTCCCTGCAATACAGGCCAACCGGAAGCAAGCCGGTTACCGCGGTTAGAGTAATGGGTGTTGATTGAACTTATCCGCTGGGGACCGTGAAAATCAATCCGCAGCGGATGCCCAGTTCAGATTATTCCGCGCGAGCGCGGCTGCTTCCGCCAACGCGGCAGGGTCGGGACCGTGAGCTAGGATCGCGCGGCTCGACGTCGGAAGCACCGATGCGATCGCGTTTCCAAAAGTTCCCCGCAGCTCCTGCATCCCCGCTCCCTGGGCGCCGACGCCGGGAGCGAGGATTGGGCCGTTGAGCGCAGCCAGATCTAACTGGAGCCGTGCGACGGCGGATCCGACCGTAGCGCCGATCACCAACCCGACCGAGCCAGGTCCCTCCTGGGCGGCATTCTCGGCGGCCGCGGACTCTGCAATCGACCGTGCAACCGATCGTTCACCGCCAGCATGCTGCACTGAGGCTCCCTCCGGATTGGAGGTAAGAGCCAGCACAAAAACTCCCCGGCCGTGTGCGGCGGCGCAATCAAGCGCCGGCCGCAGCGACTCAAAACCAAGGTACGGGTTGAGTGTGAGAGCGTCGGCCGCCAGCGCGGAACCGTCGGCCAGCCATGCCTCGGCATAGGCCGTCATCGTAGAACCGATATCGCCGCGCTTGGCATCGGCGATAGTAAGCACCTCCAGTTCCGCCGCCCGCTGTAGGAGGCGTTCAAGTACTGCGATACCCTGCGAGCCGTGCCGTTCGTATAGCGCCACCTGTGGTTTGACAGCACAGCACAGCCCTGCCACAGCCTCGAGCACCGTGAAGGAGAAACGCTCCAGGCCTGCTGCGGTATCGGGGAGCTTCCACGCTGCAAGAAGCCCCGGATGCGGGTCGATGCCAACGCATAGATTTCCCTTACGTTCCCGGGCAGTGTCCAGCCTGCTGCCGAAACTGGCGCGCGGACTTCCTGGGCTAGGAAGCATCGCGGGCCTTGGTGGATGCCGCCAGGTTAGCGGCATGCTCCTGCAGGCTAGTGACTGTCCATTCAAACGATCGCATGGCTTCGATGGCCTGCACCGCAGCGCCCACCTCCGGGATGGTCGTGATGACAGGTAGTCCGTAAGAGGTGGCAGCAGCGCGAATCTCGTAACCGTCGCCACGGGCTTGTCCGCCGGTCGGGGTATTGATGATCATGTCGATTCCGCCAGTGGTGATGAGGTCCACAACAGTTCCGGTGCCATCCTCGCCTGCACCCTCGGCGACCTTCCGCACGGTCGTGGCCGTAATCCCATTACGGCGGAGCACATCAGCTGTTCCGCCGGTAGAGACGATTTCGAAGCCGAGGTCGACAAGCCGTTTGACGGGCATAATGATCGCGCGTTTGTCCCGGTTGGCGACCGACACGAACACTTTGCCCTCTGTTGGAAGTGCCGCGTTGGCTGCTGCTTGGCTCTTGGCGAACGCCGTATCGAAGTAGCGGTCAATTCCCATGACTTCACCGGTTGAGCGCATTTCCGGCCCGAGTAGCGAATCAACCACCGTTCCTTCGGGCGTGCGGAATCGGCTAAAGGGCAGGACAGCTTCCTTGACGGATACTGGTGCGTCCAGTGGAAGATCCCCTCCGTCGCCGCGTTCGGGCAGCAGATGGTGCACGCTGCGCAGATGCGTGATGCTGACCCCCATACCAATCATCGCCGCGGCCTTGGCCAGCTGCACTCCGGTGGCCTTGGAGACGAATGGAACGGTCCGTGATGCGCGCGGATTTGCTTCCAGCACGTACAACACGTCTGAGGCCAGCGCGAACTGTATGTTAATGAGACCCCGGACCCCCACGCCTTGGGCGATGGCGAGCGTAGCGTCGCGTACACGCCGGAGCACATCGGCTCCCAGCGTGATCGGAGGCAGCACACAGGCGGAGTCTCCGGAATGAATGCCGGCTTCCTCGATATGCTCCATAATCCCACCCAGGTACATTTCGGTTCCGTCATAGAGCGCATCGACGTCGATTTCGATTGCGTCCTCAAGGAACCGGTCGATCAACACCGGATGGCTCGCAGTAATTTCGGTGGCGTTCGCAATATAGCGTGAGAGGTTCGCTTCGTCATAGACGATTTCCATTCCCCGCCCGCCCAGAACGTAGGAGGGGCGCACCAGCACGGGGTAGCCGATCTCGTCGGCGATCTGTTTGGCGTCGTCGAAGGACACCGCCGTGCCGTTTTTCGGCGCGATAAGGCCTGCCGCGTCAAGCACCCGGCTGAATTCCCCGCGATGCTCGGCAAGGTCAATCGCCGCCGGCGACGTACCGAGAATGGGAATACCGGCGTCGGCCAACTCTTGGGCCAGCTTGAGCGGAGTCTGCCCGCCAAGCTGCACGAAGACACCCTGTACCCCTCCGGTCCGCTCCTCCGCTGCGATAACCTCCAGCACGTCCTCCAGCGTCAGCGGTTCGAAGTACAGCCGGTTGGAAATGTCGTAGTCAGTGGAAACCGTCTCGGGGTTGCAGTTGATCATCACCGTCTCGTAGCCGGCTTTCCGCAGCGCCATCGTGGCGTGGACACACGAGTAATCGAATTCGATTCCCTGGCCAATCCTGTTGGGACCGGATCCAAGGATGATCACCGATGGCTTGGCGTGCAGTTCCACCTCGTCCTCCTCATCGTAGGAGGAGTAGTGGTACGGGGTGTACGCAGCGAATTCCGCCGCGCACGTGTCCACAGTTTTGAACACCGGACGCACGCCCAGGGCGTGCCGCACCCCGCGGATGACAGCTTCAGGGGTGTGGGTGATGCTGCCGATTTGCTCGTCCGAGAAACCGTGCCGCTTGGCGAGCCGGAGGATCTCCTCGGTGACCGCGGGAGCTGACCTGATTTCGGCGGCTACCTCGTTGAGCAGGCAAAGCTGGTCCAAAAACCATGGGTCGATAGCCGTTGCGGCATACAGATCCTCTACGGAGGCCCCCCCAAGGAGCGCCCGCTGGACTTGGGAGAGCCGCTCGTTGGTGGGACGTTTTGCCGATTCGATCAGCTCCGGAACGTCCCATTCGGGTACCGGAGTGAAGTCGAATTGGGAGCCCTTTTGCTCCAGCGAACGGAGAGCTTTCTGCAGCGCTTCGGTGAAGTTCCGCCCCATGGCCATTGCTTCACCGACGGATTTCATGGTGGTTGTCAGGGTCGTGTCCGCTGCCGGAAACTTCTCGAAGGCAAACCGGGGAACCTTGACCACCACATAATCGAGGGTCGGCTCGAACGAGGCCGGGGTCTTGCGCGTGATGTCGTTGGGAATCTCATCGAGGGTATACCCGAGCGACAGCTTCGTGGCGATCTTCGCAATCGCGAATCCGGTCGCTTTCGAGGCCAGCGCGGAGGACCGCGATACCCGCGGGTTCATTTCGATAACTACTACACGGCCGGTCCCGGGCTCCACCGCGAACTGGATGTTGCAGCCCCCGGTATCGACGCCAACCTCGCGGATGACGGCAATCGAGATATCCCGCAGCCGCTGGTATTCGCGGTCTGTGAGGGTCAGTGCCGGGGCGACGGTGATC
>DGBL01000114.1:21642-22616 GCA_002384315.1 Micrococcaceae bacterium UBA4005
GACTTCGCTCGTGGGGCTGTACTGCAGTCCCTGCCCCACGATCCGGCGCAGATCCGATTCGGTGTAGGCCAGCCCTGATCCGAGACCGCCCATGGTGAAAGACGGGCGCACCACCATGGGATAACCAAGATCCTCAGCTGCTGCAAGTGCCTCATCGATATTGTGGATAATCGAGGAGCGGGCCGATTCCGCGCCGCAGCGCTCCACGACGCCCTTGAACTTCTCGCGATCCTCACCAAGTTCGATGGCTGCGATGTTCGCACCGATTAGTTCGACGTTGAACTTCTTGAGCACCCCGCTTTTGTCCAGGGCAATGGCGGTGTTCAGTGCGGTCTGCCCTCCCAGCGTCGGAAGCAGCGCATCAGGACGCTCCTTCTCAATGATCTTCGCCACAACTTCGGGCGTGATGGGTTCCACATAGGTCGCATCAGCAAATTCCGGGTCTGTCATGATCGTCGCCGGATTCGAGTTGACGAGGATAACGCGCAGGCCCTCCTCCCGCAGCACCCGGAGCGCCTGGGTACCGGAATAGTCAAACTCTGCTGCCTGGCCAATCACGATAGGCCCGGAGCCGATCACCAGGACGCTCTTGATGTCCTCACGCCTGGGCACTGGCGCTCCTCTCCTGGTGGGTGCTGAGCAGCTCGACGAACCTGTCGAACAGGTACTCGGCGTCGTGCGGGCCGGCTGCGGCCTCGGGGTGGTACTGCACGCTGAACGCGGGGCGGTCGAGCAGCGCGATGCCCTCGACGACGTCGTCGTTGAGACCCACGTGGGTCACGCGGCCGGGGCCGTACGGCGTGTCGAAGGTGCCCTCGAGCGGTGCGTCGACCGCGAAGCCGTGATTCTGGCTGGTGATCTCGACCTTGCGGGTCGTCAGGTCCATGACCGGCTGGTTGATGCCGCGGTGCCCGTACTTGAGCTTGTAGGTGCCCAGGCCCAGCGCGCGGCCGAAGATCTGGTTGCCGAAGCAG
>DGBL01000097.1 GCA_002384315.1 Micrococcaceae bacterium UBA4005
GTGCAGGTCGTCCCAGTCGACGAAGGTCACCGCGGTGCCTTTCTTCCCAGCCCGTCCGGTGCGGCCCACCCGGTGCAGGTACGCTTTTTCGTCCTCGGGGCACTGGTAGTTCACCACGTGGGTGATGTCGTCCACATCGATGCCGCGGGCCGCGACCTCGGTAGCGACCAGCACGTCGATCTTGTCGCCGCGGAAAGCCCGCAGCGCTTGCTCCCGGGCACCCTGGCCGAGATCGCCGTGGATGGCCCCGGCCGCGAATCCGCGGTCGATGAGTTCTTCGGAAAGCTTCGCCGCAGTGCGCTTGGTCTTGGTGAAGATTATCGCGCGTCCACGCCCGCGAGACTGCAGGATCCGCGCTACGACCTCCGCCTTATCGAGATTATGCGCCCGGTAGATGACCTGCCGGATGTCCTTCTTGGTGATGCCCTCGTCCTCCGGGTCCGCTGCGCGAATGTGCGTGGGCTGGGTCATGTAGCGGCGGGCCATCGCCACGACCGGGCCGGGCATGGTGGCTGAGAAAAGCAGGGTCTGGCGAACAGTCGGCGTCGCGGCGATCAGCGTTTCGACGTCAGGCAGAAAGCCCAGATCCAGCATTTCGTCGGCTTCGTCGAGCACCACGATCTTGACGTTTTTCAACACCAGGAGTTTCTGCCGGTGCAAGTCGATCAGGCGGCCGGGTGTTCCGACAACAATTTCGACTCCGCGCTGCAGAGCTTCGATCTGTGGTTCGTAGGCGCGTCCGCCGTAGATCGTCACGATGCGCGCGTTGCGCTTCGCAGCCGCCATCGTGAGGTCTCCGGCAACCTGGACTGCGAGTTCGCGTGTCGGGACGACGACGAGCGCCTGCGGTGCGCCGGGGACGGGGAGCTTGTCATAGCCGGCGTCGTCTGGGCCGACCACGCGCTGCAGGGCGGGGATGCCGAATCCGAGCGTCTTGCCGGTTCCTGTCTTGGCCTGGCCGATGATGTCATGCCCGCCCAGCGCAATGGGAAGAGTCATCGCCTGGATGGGGAAGGGGTGGAGGATGCCCGCGTCCGCGAGGGCCTCCACAATGTCCGCGCGGACGTTGAAGTCCGCAAAGGTTTCGGCCACTTCCTTATGGGGCTCTTCCGTGGTGACCAAGGATTCCTCGACGTCAATGGCGTCGGTGCTGTTGTCTGCCTGAAGATGGTGTGTGGTTGCGTGGTTCTCAGTGTTCAATTACGTACCGTTCATTTAGGCCCAGCTATCGCCAAGGCTCAACGGATGCGTGGACTGGGTCCAGCTCGGAGCGCATCGGAGACGCAGGGCGTCCAGTGGAAGCCGATCGCGGGCTTGCAACTGCTTGTGCCGGCTCCAGGAATCTGGCCCGTGCCGGGAAAACTCGGATCGAGTAGGTACTGCGGGTCATCGGATGATTGACGATAACGACCGGGCATCCATTACTACATGCAAAGTCTACCCCGTCGCGACCGGTCATTCCGGCAGCTCATGGATCGCTGGGCGAGCCGGGAGCTGAGGGGGCGTGCGTGCGCGCCGGCGCTGTTTCGGTACGCTTAGCACCATGAATCAACCCACGGGCGAGGGCTTGGCGGCCAACGCGGCGCACGACCCACGGTATGTACGGTTCACCAACGAGCTGCTCGGCGTCATCGCTTATGGAGAGTTGTCCGGATTCGAACGGCTTTCCTCGGACGCGCGGTTCTCCCCGACGCTGGCGGACCGTGCGGCGCTCGGACGGCTGGCAGTTCTCGAATTTCAGCACTTTGAGCTGGTCAGCAGCCACCTTGCTGAGCGCGGAATCGACGTGGAGGAAGCGATGCTGCCCTTCCAGGGGTCCGTCGATGCGTTCCACGAGCGGACCAGACCCGGAGATTGGTACGAATCGCTGATGAAGGCGTATGTGACGGAGGCAATTTCCGGGGATTTCTACCGGGCGCTCTCAGGCCAGCTCGACGGGATTACCCGTTCGCTGATCAGCCGGATCGTGTCGCCTGAGGAGGATGATCCGTTTCTGCGACGGCGCTTGAAGGAAGCGCTGGCGCAGGACCCGCGGCTCGCGTCGCGGCTCGCGCTGTGGGGCCGCAGGTTGGTCGGTGAAGCGCTCACCCAGGCGCAGCGCATCGGCATCGAACGCGAATTTCTCAGCGTGCTGCTGGTGGCGACGACGCAGGATCCGGTGCAGCGTTCGACGGATCTGTTCGCCGAGCTGACCCGCAATCACTCCCGCCGGATGAGTTCGCTCGGACTTACGGCCTGAGCCGGAGCACTCTTCAGGATTCCAGTTCAGGCAGGAAGTCCAACAGGCGCCGCGCCGCTTCTGCCGGATCCGAAGCCTCGGTGATCGCACGAACCACAACAATCCTGCTGGCACCGGCCTGGACCACCTGGCCAACGTTCTCCAGGTCGATGCCCCCGATAGCGAACCACGGTTTGGTTGCCAGGCTGCGGGCGCGCACCGTAGCCGCTGCCGCCCGCAAAGCTTCCAAGCCCACCGCGCTCCGGCCAGGTTTGGTGGGCGTAGCCCACACCGGGCCGACACAAAAGTAGTCCAGCAGATCATGATCGAGCGCTTCAGCAGCCTGCGCTGATGAATGGGTGGACAGTCCCACTGCGGTCCGCGTTTCCGGGTTGGCCGCGTCAAGCACCGCACGCACCGCCGGAAGCGGCAGATCCCGCTGGCCGACATGGAACACCGGCGCGCCGGAGACCGCTGCGACGTCGGCCCGGTTGTTCACTGCCCACAACTTTCCGTGCCGCTCGGCGGCCTCCTGCAGGACGCTGAGGTACTCCAGCTCGGCACCGGCCTCCAACGACTTGTCCCGTAGTTGGATGATATCGACGCCGCCGGAAAATGCGGCGTCGACAAAGTCGGCGAAATCCCGGCGCTCACTGCGCGCGTCAGTGCAGAGATACAGGCGTGCATCGATGATCTTCATGGCTCTAGACTAGAGGCGTACTGCGGGAGCCACACCCTCGGGCCGGGAGAAGTAAACCGGTCCGCGGCGGCTGAGAGGGCGTTCGGCGCCGACCGCGTTGTGTGAACAACAAACCTGATCCGGGTCATGCCGGCGTAGGGAAGGACACCGTGGAACCACACTCCGGAAAAAAACGCGTCGCCGTCGTCGGCGCTGGAATCATCGGGCTCAGTGCCGCCTGGGAAGCCTCCAGGCGCGGCCACCGCGTGACGCTCATCGACCCGCGCCCGGCGTCAGGGGCAACGTATGCCGCCGCGGGAATGCTGGCTCCGGCTAGTGAGTTCCACTTCCAGGAGGAGGGCCTTCTCGCGCTCACCCGGGAGTCCGCTGCTCTCTATCCAGACTTCCTTGCCTCGGTCCCGGGGTGGGTAACGAACCCGAACGAGAACCCCTACCAGGCTTCCGGCACGCTGGTGGTAGGCGTCGATTCGGCCGATCGCGCTGCGCTGGGAGATCTATATCGCCAGCAACGGGACCTCGGTCTGGATGTGGAGGAGATGACGACCGGCCAGGCGCGGCGGAGGGAACCGATGCTCGGAACCACCCTCAGTGGGGCCTTCCTCGCCCCAAGCGACCACAGCGTCGACCCGCGGTCGCTCGCCGAACACCTGCTGCAGGCGTTACGGGGCGCGGGATCCGTAATCGAGTGTGCTGCCACGGCGCTGGACGGCGGCGACGACGGCGTGCATGGCGTCCACCTCGCGGACGGCAGCACGGTGGAAGCCGACGAGGTGATCCTCGCCAACGGCGTCGCCGCGGCAACGATGCTAGGCCTCCCTGCCGCGGCTAATTTTCAACTCCGCCCCGTCTACGGTGATATTCTCCGGCTCCGGGTTCCGCCCGCGTTGCGGCCGCTGCTGAACGGAACAGTCCGCGGACTGGTGCGCGGCATGGCTGTATATCTGGTGCCGCGTGTGGACGGTTCGTTGGTGATCGGAGCCACCCAGCGCGAGGACGGCAACGCCGGCGTTTCCGCAGGCGGGGTGCACCAACTGCTTCGGGATGCCCAGCAATTGGTGCCCGCTGTCGCCGAACTGGAGTTCATCGAGGCAACCTGCCGGGCCCGTCCAGGGTCCCTAGACAATGCGCCGTTGCTGGGCCGGATCCCCGGAGCCGGCAGCAACGTGGTGCCAGGCCTGATTATCGCTACCGGTTTTTTCCGTCACGGGGTGCTGCTGGCACCGCTTGCGGCGAGAGTCTGCGCGGATCTGCTCGACGGCCAGGAGCACCCCGTGTACCGTCGCTACGCCCCCGGTCCCCACCGCTATCAAGGAGCCGCCCTGTGACGTCCATCCCCATTACCCTCAACGGCGCATCGACCGAGTCCTCGACGCGCGTCCTGCTGGAACTGGTTGCAGCGGTCACCGGTCGCGATATCGACCGGTCCGGGCGGCCCGCCGATGGCGGTCGGCTGGGGGTGGCCGCCGCAGTGAACGCCGAAGTGGTGCCCCGCCGGGCGTGGGCGGCCACGGCCCTGGAACCGGGCGACGACGTCGAAATCATCACTGCGGTGCAGGGAGGCTGACCATGGCATCAGTACCATCGCCTGAATCCGTCGCAACGGATGCCACCGCGGCCGTATCCGCCCTGCCCGCAGACCCGTTGAACATCGCCGGAGAGGCGCTCGGATCACGGCTGATCATGGGAACGGGAGGAGCGCCCAACTTCAGCATCCTGGCCGATGCCCTCCGGGCCTCCGGCACCGAACTAACCACCGTGGCCATGCGACGGTACAGCGCCGGATCGGGGGACTCACTCTTCGAACTGCTGGCGCAGGCCGGAATTCGGGTGCTACCCAATACGGCTGGATGCTACACGGCCCGCGAAGCGGTGCTTACCGCCGAGCTCGCGCGGGAAGCGCTGGAGACGAACTGGGTCAAACTGGAGGTCATCTCCGATGACCAGACCCTGTTGCCGGATGCGGTGGAATTACTGGAGGCCACGGAGCTGCTCACCGCACGTGGTTTCGAGGTATTCGCGTATACCAACGATGATCCGGTCCTCGCCGCCCGCCTCGAACAACTTGGCGCTGCCGCGGTCATGCCGCTAGGCGCGCCAATCGGCACCGGACTCGGGATTCTCAACCCGCATAACATCGAACTCATCTGCGCCCGCGCAGGCGTTCCCGTGGTCCTCGACGCCGGAATCGGCACCGCGTCCGATGCGGCGCTCGCCATGGAGCTGGGCTGCGACGCCGTGCTGCTGGCGACTGCCGTTACCCGAGCCCAGGATCCTGCCCGG
>DGBL01000162.1 GCA_002384315.1 Micrococcaceae bacterium UBA4005
GGCTCCACTGATGTGGCTGTCGCGGGCGAGCCGCGCTCCATCCTGGCGGGCAACCCGGAGCACCAGAACGCCTGGATGAGCCACGGGGACAGCGTCCAGGCCGCGCCGGAAGGTTTCGATGTGCTTGCCAGCACAGCAGGTGCCCCCGTAGCGGCGTTCGCCCACGAAGGCAGACGCCTCTACGGGGTCCAGTGGCATCCCGAAGTGAAGCACTCGGCGTACGGCCAGCAGGTCCTCGAAAACTTCCTTTTCGCTGGCGCCGGGCTCAGCCGCAGCTGGACCGCGGGGAATATCCTCGAGGAACAGGTTGCGCGGATCCGCGAGCAGGTGGGGGATGCACGTGTGATCTGCGGGCTCTCCGGTGGAGTGGATTCGGCGGTAGCTGCGGCGCTGGTCCAGCGGGCTGTCGGAGACCAGTTGACCTGTGTGTTCGTGGACCACGGACTTCTGCGCGAGGGAGAAGCCGTACAGGTCGAGCGCGACTTCGTGGCTGCCACCGGCGTCAAGCTCTATGTGGCGAACGAACAGGAACGCTTCCTGGACGCGCTCGAGGGAGTTTCAGACCCCGAGACGAAACGTAAGATTATTGGCCGCGAGTTCATCCGGGCTTTCGAGGAAGCCGAACGTGCAATCATCGCCGAAGCCGAGGCGCACGGTGAGAAGATCCGCTTCCTGGTCCAGGGAACCCTTTATCCGGACGTCGTCGAATCCGGCGGAGGTGAGGGCGCCGCGAACATCAAGAGCCACCACAACGTCGGAGGACTTCCGGAAGACCTGAAGTTCGAACTGGTTGAGCCCCTGCGGGCGCTCTTCAAGGACGAGGTGCGGGCCGTGGGCGCCCAATTGGGCTTGCCGGCGGAGATCGTGGGCCGCCAGCCGTTCCCCGGCCCGGGCCTGGGAATCCGGATTGTGGGCGAGGTGACCCAGGAGCGGCTGGAGCTGCTGCGCCGGGCCGACGCGATTGCCCGCGCGGAGCTCACGGCGGCGGGGCTGGACAACGATGTATGGCAGATGCCGGTCGTCCTACTGGCCGATGTGCGCAGCGTAGGCGTCCAGGGCGACGGGCGGACTTACGGGCACCCAATCGTGTTGCGTCCGGTCTCCAGCGAGGACGCGATGACTGCAGACTGGTCGCGGCTTCCCTATGACCTGCTTGCCCGCATTTCCAACCGGATTACCAACGAGGTTGAGGGAGTGAACCGCGTGGTCCTTGACGTGACGAGCAAGCCGCCCGGCACCATCGAGTGGGAGTAGGCTGCGGGAACCGGGTGCGGACGCGGCGGCAGGCAGTTTGGCACGCCACCGCGTTGCTATCCGCCCTGAGCGCATCATGTCGGATAGCTTGGAAGGCATGCCAGTCGGGTCACGACCAGCGCGTGAGGATTCAGGGAAGAGGATAGTTGTGCCAGAGCAGCACCCCAGCGACTCGCCGGAAGACTTCCTCCTTCCGTGGCTGAGACAGTTGGGCCCCCAGTCCGTGGGGGATACCCTGCTCCATTTTCGCCCGTCCGCGGCGACGAGCATCGACCTGACTCATGCCCACCCCTCCGGTATGGCCCAGATGCTGGCAGGACGGCGGACCAGGCTCTCGACTCTGCTGCGGGATCCGCTTCAGTACAATGCCGCGAAATCGGCAGCCCGCGCGCTCCGGGCGAAAATTTTCGAACTTGGCACCGAACATGGGCTGGACATCGGGTACCTGGCCGCCGGGACGGCGTCCTGGCGGCACGCGGACGACGCCGGGACCACCGAGACGCTCACTGCACCAGTACTGCTCACTCCGGTTTCGCTGACTGTTCACTCCTCGCAGGATGATTACGAACTGCAGCTGACCGACCAGGCGAGGGTGAATCCGGCACTCGTGCGGCACCTCACTTTCGAACAGGATGTGGTCTTTGACGCGGACGCGCTGGCGCGGCTGGCCTACGGTACGGCGCGCTTTGACCCGCACCCGGTGTTGGAGCGACTGCGCCAGCTGACCGAGGGAGTGCGCGGAATTTCGGTGGAGCACCGGATCCTGCTGGCTACTTTCGCCGATCTGGCCGACATTTCCAATGACCCGGCGGTGCGGGCCGATCACCCCGTTCTCTCGGCGTTGATTGAATCCGCCCAGCGGAGCGAACCGCTAGAGGTTGCTGAACCTGAGGCGGGTTTTCCTTCGCTGGACGAACGCCATCCAGCCGACGAACAGTTGATCCTGGATGCCGATGCCGCTCAACAGGATGTGCTGGATCTCATCGGCGCAGGCCATTCACTAGCAGTTTCCGCGCCTCCCGGCACGGGCCAGACGCAGACGGCGCTTAACGCCGCGGCAGTGCTGGCTTCCCAGGGCAAGAGCGTTCTGGTGATTGCCGAGCGCAGGGACACGCTCCGCGAATTCTCGCAACAGCTCGAGTCCCTCAACCTTGGATCGGTGCTGCTGCCCGTGAGCCCAGGTGTTGGGGGCAGGCTGCTCAAGGACAGCCTGGTGCGAGCCATAATCCGCCAGGAAAAGGCAAGCGAACCGGCTCTGGCGAACCTGCACCGGACGCTCATTGACCATCGGCACCAGCTCCTGGATCACGTTCATTCCCTCCATAACGTGCGCAGCCGGTGGGGGTGTTCGCCCTACCAGGCGATGCAGGCCCTGGCCGAACTGACCTCGCTCGATCCTGCGCCCGCAACGACCGTGCGGCTCAAACGCAGTGTGCTGGACAGCATCAGTGACCGGGTCGAGCTCACGGCGCGTCTCCGGCGGGCCGCTGACCTTGGCAGCTTCAGCAAAGCCGCTACCAACAGTCCCTGGTATGGCGCCCAGCTCCTCAACCGGCAGGACACCGAACGCGCCCATGCCGCAGCCGTGGAACTGGCACGGGATATCCCGCTGATCCGAGCCAAGGTGCTCGACGTCGCGCAGCACTCCCACATCACGCTCGGAGACAGCTTCAAGGAGTGGGGCGAACAGCTTGATCTGCTCGTGGCGGTGCGTTCCAGTTTGGATAAGTTCACGCCGGATATTTTCGACCGGCCAGTGACCGACCTGATTTCGGCTACAGCTCCGGCTTCGTGGCGCCGCGAGCGTTCCATCGAGATGAGTTCGATGACCCGCTCCAGGCTGCGCCGCGTGGCGAAGGAATATATCCGCCCCGGGGTGCACATTTCCGATCTCCATGCTTCGCTGGTGGATGTTCAGGAACAACGGACCTTATGGACTCGGTACGCCACCACTGAGCGCCATCCCTCGGTGCCGACCGGTTTGGCGGAGATCAACGGATTCTACCGGGGTGTGCGGATCCGGCTCGAGGAGCTGACCCGGACTCTGCGTGGAACTCCGGGTAGGCCCGAGCTGTCTGCTTTCGGGCTCGACGAGCTCGAAAAGCGGCTCGCCGCGCTGGCCCACGACCGGCAGACCCTCGCGACGCTCCCCGAGCGCACGCTCCTGCTGGAGGAAATGCGAGAGCAGGGTCTCGGCGAACTGTTGGACGATCTGGCTGCCCGTGAGGTGCCAGCAGGCCGGGTGGGGTCGGAACTCGAGCTCGCCTGGTGGCAGTCCGCGCTTGAGGCCATGATCAGCGGCGACGACTATCTGGCGATGTCCGACGGCGAGAATCTGCGTCGGCTCGAAGCAGAGTACCGATTGGCTGACAGTGCGCATATAGCCTCCGGCGCAGCACGGCTGCGGTGGACTCTCGCCGAACGCTGGCGCGCGGCGATTGCCTCCCATCCCGAGGGCGCCCAGCAGTTACGCACCGCCTTGCGTGAGGACTCAGTTACCTTGGAGGGTCTGGCCGCGCTGCACCCGGACCTCGTCAAGGCGCTCGTGCCGGTGTGGTCGGTGTGCCCGTTGAAGGTATCCTCTGCGCTGCCGTCGCGTACCCGATTCGATACCGTGATTATTCTCGATGCCGAATCGCTTGCGCTGGAGGCGGCGGTTCCAGCAATTGCCCGGGCACGGCAGGTCGTGGCCTTTGGGGATACGCGGCTCGGAGCGCCGAGCAGATTCAGTATTGAGGTGGACCAGCCTTCCGGCCGGCGACCGATACCCGACACCGCGCTGCCGGGCACCTACGATGCGCTGCGGAAAACGTTTCCCGAACGGTCCCTCCGGCGCGTATATCGAGGGATTGACCACCGCCTGGAAGAGTATCTCAGCGCCGGGTTCTATGGGGGACAGCTTGGTCGCCTGGCTAGGGCTGCCGACGTCTCCGGCGGCGCCGCCGGACTGGTCGTTGAGTACCTCCCGGATGGCACGGGCATGCCAAGTTCCGACATGGACACGGTGGAGAGCGTCGCGGTAGAGGTCAACCGGGTAGTCGATCTCGTGTTCGAGCACATCCGGCACCGTCCGAGTTATTCGCTGGCCGTGGTCACCGCGAGCGCCCGTCACGCAGCGCGCGTGGGCGAAGCCATCCGGCTTCAGCTCGCCAATGCCCCTTGGGCGGCCGACTACTTCTCCACGGGAAGTGAGCCGTTCCGTGTAGTTCCGGTTGAACGGGCAGCAGGGCTTGTTCGGGACGACATCATTTTCTCACTTGGTTTCGGGCGGACGCCGCACGGTCGCGCATTGCACTCCTTCGGACCGCTGTCTGCCCCTGACGGCAGAAAGAAGTTTATCCTCGCCATGACGCGGGCCCGACGCCGGTTGCATGTGCTTAGCTGTTTCCAACCCGCTGACCTAGATGTCTCACGCCTCACGTCCGGGGCCGTGGACTTCTTCAACCTCCTGCACCGGGAACTGGGCGGCGAGGCCCGGCCCGCGACCGGATTGGCGAATGTCCCGAACCCCGCATCACCGAACCCGGACCCACTGGTGCTGGACCTGGTGCAGCGGCTAAGGAGCGCTGGTGCGCAGGTGTGGGAGAGCTTCGGTGGGATGCATGATGTGATCGCAGCTCATCCGGATGCCGGCGATCCGGCGGCTGTCGACAAGTTCGGGCCGCCCCTGGTCCTGGAATCGGACGGGACGGATCGCTACCGCAGCATGCCAGTGCGGGAGCGGAGCAGACTGGTGCCGCAGTTATTGGAGCGTGCCGGTTGGCGCTATGAAACGCTCTGGACCATCGAAGTGTTCTCCGACCCGGCAGGGTGCGCCGCACGAGTGGCGCGTCACCTTGGCCTGGAAGCGGTATCGTCACCGGATCAACCACAGTCGCGCAGAGAGGCATCATCGATGCGAAATGCAGAGTCCGGGAAGGGCTCCCCGGAGGGGTTCCTGCCCACGCGTGCTGCGGAGGACGAGGCGCATTCCTGGGGTGAAATGGACGG
>DGBL01000013.1 GCA_002384315.1 Micrococcaceae bacterium UBA4005
CTCTACGGCCTCGGCGCCGGCGTGTGGTCGCGCTCGGTGCATCGTACCTACCGCTTCGGCCGCAACATCCAGGCCGGCCGGGTATGGACCAACTGCTACCACCTGTACCCGGCACACGCCGCCTTCGGTGGCTACAAGCAGTCAGGCATCGGCNNACCAAGAACCTGCTGGTGAGCTACTCGCCGAAGGCGCTGGGCTTCTTCTGAGGCAGCAATGAGAAAGGGGCGCTTCGGCGCCCCTTTTTTTCGTCGACAGCGCTGACCTTGTAGGAGCGGTCTTCTGACCGCGACGGGGCCGGAAATGATGCACCGGCGCTTCCCATGCGGCCGCGGTCGCGGTCAGAAGACCGCTCCTACAACAAACACTAGGCATCCAGCATCCGTTCGACCGCCCTGCGCCGGCA
Organism: Micrococcaceae bacterium UBA4005; assembly: GCA_002384315.1. Taxonomy (GTDB): domain Bacteria; phylum Actinomycetota; class Actinomycetes; order Actinomycetales; family Micrococcaceae; genus Arthrobacter_D. The sequence goes on from DGBL01000013.1 coordinate 404, forward strand.
ACCATACCCGGCGCCACGCGGTCATCATTCACACAAGAACCCACGCAGGAGGAGAACCCATGGTTACCCGCGTCACCGCCACCCCTGAAGCGCTCGAATGGATCGCTAAGCTCGCCGCCAAGCACGGCGCCCTGCTCTTCCATCAATCCGGCGGCTGCTGCGACGGCAGCGCCCCGATGTGCTACCCGCGCAACGAATTCATCCTCGGCAGTTCCGACGTGCTCCTCGGCGAGATCGGCGGCATGCCCTTCTGCATGAGCGCGTCGCAGTTCGAGTACTGGCAGCACACCCACCTCATCATCGACGTCGTACCCGGCCGTGGATCCGGCTTCTCGATTGAATCGCCGGAAGGCATCCGCTTTCTCACCCGCTCACGGCTTTATGAGCCGGATGAGGAGGCCGAATTGGAGAGGCTCGGGCCGCCGCCGCGGGGGGATACGTTGGCGTGAATTACTGCCACTTCCATTGATCAGGCCCGCGCCCTCGACCTTGCATCTGGCATACCGCGCTGACCCGCCCCCCATAGCTGGACGGTCGGGCCACGTCTTTCCGAGGTGATCACTTCCGGAAGCGCAGGTAAGTCGGTCCGTCGCTTTCCTGCAGTCGAAACACCATACGACCGCCGCTCGCAGACTCGCTGAATACCGCCTCTCCCAAGAAATCCACGGCGTCGATGAATGAGTCCGTGGGAATGCTCAGAGAGCTGCTGCCAAGAACAGGCTCGTGCCAGGCCACGAATATCCGCTCATCCGCAGTATCGAACTGCATCACGTGCAACCCCGCTGGCACGTCCTTGACGAATCCGCTGAAAGTCGCGCTGGAAAGTACTTCGTGGAACGTTCGCGCCGCAAAGAAAGTCGGCTTCCTGGAATAATCCAGGCGCAGGAGACCGAAGTTGTGGTCACGCTGGAACTGATCCTCTCCCTTGTCCGTCAGGCTGAACCACACGCCGACCGGGACGTCCAGCGCCCAGTAGGTCAGCATCTGGCGCGATAGAAGCATGGCTTGCGTGCGGAGAAATTCGTCCTCTCCGGCATGTCCGGGAATTTGAAGGTTCGAGTATCCCGCTTCGGTTATCCAGATCGGAAGGCTGCGCTGAATCCGCTTATTGGTAAGCCAGTTCGTGATCGCCAGACTTTCGACGAGGGTTTCCGGATCACTGCTCCGATAAGCGTGCATTCCGATCGCATCTGCACCGCCTGCACCCGCCAGCAACATTCCATCAAGATAGGAAAAATTGAAGCTTGCAAGACCGCCAGTGCCCACCTTCGCCGCCGGGTCGCCCCTGCGCAACCCGCTCATCGTCTCCCTGAACAAAGTCATGTAGTTGGTCGCATTCGGCGCTTCAGGCCAGAAACCAGGGTGATCCGGTTCGTTCCAGACCTCGAACCGGACATTGCGTCCTGCAAACTTCCGGGCTGCACCCTCGGCAAAACGCGCAAAGGCGGCCCGACCGGCCGGGCTCAGTACGTCATAGTCCGGATGTCCGTAGTCGACAATGAACAAGGTGCCCAATCCACGCACTTCTGCCATCGAAAGCGCGCTCTCGTAAGCAGTGAAGTCGAGCACTCCGTTTCGCTCCACCGACTCCCAGAACAGATCCACACGCACGAAGCCGACACCGGCCTCGACCGCGGCGTCCAAAGCGCTTGCGTCCGAGTAGTTGCGGATATTCACGCCGATCCGTCCGTTTAAGGAACTCGCGCTGGCCGCCGGCGGTGAGACGACGGTGTTGAGAGGCGCCAGCGCATAATCCGCGTCTGCGCTCCGATACATCCGGAGTTCGTCGATGAGCAGCTTGCCTTGATCAGCGAAGCTCAGGTTGTTAACCGCCAGGATCCAGACCGCGGTGATATTTCCTGAAGGTTTCCCGGACGCGACCCCTCCCCAGTAGGATTCGGGTGCCCCGAGATCAGCGCGCGCAAGAAACCATTCATCTGCGCTCCGTACCTCGATCGTTCGGGTCAAGGGATATTGCAGGATTTGTCCCGTCTCGTCGCGCACGCGCAACTTTGCCCTGACATTGCCCGCATGCTTGAGGCGCACGGTCATCCTGCCGCCCGATTCCACCGGCGCGGAAAACGACAATCTGGCCATCGAGTAGTCCGCGCACTTTCCTGAATCCGCGCAACGGAACTGGTAGTTCAGTGCCATGCCCCTGGTACCGGCATAGCCCGTATCCATGGAGAGCGTGGACGTTACCAGTTCGTTGCCGGATTCGACCGCCCAGGGAGATACCACGGACCGGTTGTCGAAATCGTCCAGGGACAGGGCGCCTTGGTCCAGATTCGTAACGGCTGGTGCAGGAGCGGACTCCAGCATAGTCACGGCGTCGATCGACACGGCTCCGCTGATAGCGTGACCGACCGTGCTCTCCGCCACCAGCGAAACCTCCTTCACCCGTCCCTGGATGACTCCGTTGTTCGCGCCGCCCCAGTAATCCTTCGGCTTACTCAGGTCCACGCTTGTTACGTACCAGGTAACCCCGTCATAGCCCTCCAGCGGG
>DGBL01000069.1:0-4761 GCA_002384315.1 Micrococcaceae bacterium UBA4005
CATGGCCTTGACCTTGTCGCCAGCGCCCAGGAAGCGCAGCGCATGTCCACGCTTGGTCTCGTAGTCGTGAGTGTCGATCTTGAGCCGGAAACGGATTTCCTTCAGGACCGTGTTGGTCTGGTTCTTCCGCGCCTCACGGGCCTTTACTGCCGCTTCATACTTGTACTTGCCAAAGTCCATGAGTTTCGCCACCGGCGGTTTCGCCTGCGGTGCCACTTCGACCAGATCAAGGTCGGACTCGGCGGCAAGCCGGAGTGCGTCCTCTATCCGGACGATCCCCACCTGTTCGCCCGCAGGTCCAACCAGCCGTACCTCGGAAACGCGGATACGATCGTTGATTCTTGGCTCGCTAATGTGTAACTCCTGTTTTCTCTCAAATCCGAAACCACCTGCACAATGAAGAAGGCCCTCAATTGCATCCGCAATCGAAGGCCTCGAAGGTCCAGTGCCCCACCCGAACGGCGCTATCGCCCGTTCCGGTGTGCCGCGCAAGCTTCGCGCTGCCACACTGACCAAGAACCCGGCTGCCTGTTAACACGTCAGGGACGGGTCAGGCAATCGCGGGTGGGAGAGGTCTCCGCTTGCGTCCTGGACTGCTTTCCGTTTGACTGCCGCACCGCGCACGGTGCGACGTTCCGGGTAACAACGTCCAGTTGGTCTGTGACAAGCTTACCAGTATGAACAGCCCTGACAGCAATCCGACTGCCCGCGACGGCCATCGCCGCTCCTTCGCCGACAGTGCCCCCACCACCGACCCGGAAAGGGCAGACGACGCGGGGCAGCATATGCGCGATATCGCCGAAGTCGCTGCGGTCGAGGTCATTACGACGTCGGCGGTCCACCTGATGAGCGCCGCTGCCGTCAAATGCGGCCTGGCTGCCGGAGATGACGCCGAAGAGCTCAAAGATCTTGACGAGGCGCGTAAGCTCATCACCGCGCTGGCCGGCTTCGTCACCGCCGCCGCACCTGAGATCGGCAGCCAGCACGCCGGGCCGTTGCGTGACGGTCTGCGCTCGCTCCAACTGGCGTTCCGCGAGGCATCACTCATCCCGGATGCGCCTGGACAAGGCCCGGGCGAGAAATTCACCGGCCCCGTTAACTGACGTCGGTTCTTCGCGGCGGATGGCCTGTAACGCGGCGGACGTGCCGTGATACTTAGCCGCTGACCGTTATTTCGAGCGAATCCACCCGTTCGACGAAGGCACGCTCACTTTGGAGGCTTGCCCGCAGCCGAGCGGTGATGGCCTGCACGCCCGCGGCGGAGAGTCCCGGGACGAGCGTTATGGCCAGGCGAAGCTCGGGGCCCGCTCCTCCGCCGGGGAGGATGTCTCCGGCGGAGGTCCGGGAAGACACGCCACTGCCAGCGCTGATCATCATCGCCCGGAGCGCGGGTTCGGCGTCCACCAGCGGGGTGATCAGCTCCGCCAGCTGCGGATCCTGGTACGCCGGCACCCATTCCTGCTGCCGGGCAAGAGCCCAGACCGCAGGCCGGCGCACCACAAAGGTGAGGTCAGCTCCGGGATCAACCACCATCAGGTCGGCCTGCTCGGCGACCGCAGCCAACGCGGCCCGGGCTGCGTAGACAGCCACCGGGCGGGCCTGCGGATGCCAGTGCTCCAGTGCGTCGGTAGTGCTGAACACCGGCAGCGCCAGTCGTCCATCGGGTGCGCGCAGGGTGGCGAGAACCATGTCCGCCTCCTTGTCAGCGGGCAGACTTTCCACTCCGTCCGACGCCGCACCCAACTGTGCGACCACCGGGATAAATACCCTGGCGGCAGCCAGGGCGCTGATAATCGCAGGCTCATCGACCCGGCCCTGCCGCAACCCCGCGATAGCGCAGGCATACCCCGGGTCGCACGCGCCGTCGTCGTCCTCGAACCGGTGTAACGGATTTTTTTCCCCGCTCAGATCGCGTCCAGCCCACGGACGGCCAGCGGAGTCCGTGAGGTTGCCCTGCAGTGCGGCCTCAATATGGGCCGGAAGGGACCGTTCGCTCACTCGGCCTGCGCCGGATGTCCGGCGACATCCAACGCCTGGGCCAGGGTGAACGCACCGGCGTAGAGCGCTTTGCCGACGATAGCGCCTTCGAGTCCGTGCGGGACAAGCTGGCGCAGCGCGGCAAGGTCCTCGAGGCTGGAAATCCCTCCGGAAGCCACCACGGGCCGGTCGGTCCGCTCAAGCACCATCTCGAGCAGTTCGATGTTCGGTCCGCGCAACGTCCCGTCCTTGGTCACATCGGTGACGACGTAGCGCGGGCACCCCGCGTCTTCAAGGCGCTGGAGAACCTCCCAGAGGTCCCCGCCATCTTCGGTCCAGCCGCGGGCGGCCAGCGTGGTGCCGCGTACATCCAGTCCCACGGCGATGGCATCCCCATACTGGGCGATAACCTTGGCAGTCCATTCAGGGTTTTCGAGGGCTGCCGTGCCGAGGTTCACGCGCTCGGCGCCGAGAGCGAGGGCGGCCTCAAGGGATTTGTCGTCGCGAATGCCGCCGGAGAGTTCGACTTTGATGTCCAGGGTGCGCACTACCTTCTCCAGTAATTCACGATTGGAGCCCCGTCCGAACGCTGCGTCGAGGTCGACCAGGTGAACCCATTCGGCGCCGTCGTTCTGCCAAGCGAGGGCGGCATCGACCGGATCACCGTAACTCGTCTCGCTGCCGGCCTCGCCCTGAACAAGGCGCACAGCAAGCCCATCGGCGATGTCGACGGCGGGGAGCAATTCAAGGGTGGGCGATTCGGTGAAGGGGCTCATGCTCTTCTTTCTTCTCAACAATGGGTCGGCGTTCCGCGCGTGGGCGGTCCGGTTTAAATAAGCTTCGCAGTCTCCGTGGGGTGCAGGCCGCGACTGCTCTCGGGCGGAGGATGCAGCTAGTCAGTCTAGGCGCTGCTGGGAATCAGCAGATAAGCGGCGATGAGAGCCATTCCTGCAAGAACCCAGAAACTAATCGTCAGCACACGCGGCGCTCCCTGGCTGCGGAACGACAGAGCCCCGCCAGCCAACAGCCCGGCCAGTCCCATCATTGCTACGCTCAGCACGGTTCTACCGGAGCCCGGCGGTCCAGTTGCGAAGCAACTGGGCGCCGGCCTCGGAGGACTTTTCCGGGTGGAACTGGGTGGCGCAGAGCGGCCCGTTTTCCACCGCGGCGATGAAGGGACCACCGTGTTCGGACCACGTTACGGCAGGCGGGCGCATCTGCTCTTGGGTCACGTCGAAATCCCAGCGTTGGACTCCATAGGAATGCACAAAGTAGAACCGCTCGTCCCTGATGCCGTCGAAGAGTGCCGAATCCGCAGGCGCCTGGACGGTGTTCCAGCCCATGTGCGGGACAACATCCGCCTGGAGCCGTTCCACGGTTCCAGGCCACTCGCCCATGCCTTGGGTGCGCACTCCGTGTTCGACGCCGTCTTCGAACAACACCTGCAGCCCGACACAGATGCCCAGCACAGGCCGGTTACCAGCCACGCGCCGACCGATCATCCGCAGGGCGTCAACTTTTTTCAGCCCGTCCATCACCGCGGCGAAGGCGCCTACTCCGGGCACCACCAGCCCCGCGGCATCCATCACGTCCGCTGCTCGGCTGCTGAGCGTCACTTCCGCCCCGACGTGTTCGAGGGCCCGGACCACAGAGCGCACATTGCCGGATCCGTAGTCCAGGACGGTAACCCGCGCACCGGTCATAGCGCCCCTTTAGTCGAAGGGATTCCCTCGACGCGAGGGTCCGGTTCCACGGCAGCACGCAACGCCCGGGCAAAGGCTTTGAACTGGGCCTCCACGATGTGGTGCGGGTCGCGCCCGCCGAGCACCTTTACGTGCAGGCAGATCTGGGCGTGTAAAGCGATCGCCTCGAAGACGTGCCGGGTCAGCGAGCCGGTGAAGTGCCCGCCGATCAGGTGATATTCCTGCCCCGCAGGCTCTCCGCTGTGCACCAGGAAGGGCCTGCCGGAGATGTCGACGACGGCGCTGGCAAGCGCTTCGTCCAATGGGATCGTCGCTTCGCCGAACCGCCGGATGCCCTTCTTGGTTCCCAGTGCGGTCCGTAGCACTTCCCCGAAGGCAATGGCCGTGTCCTCCACCGTGTGGTGCACGTCGATGTGAGTGTCCCCCGTCGACCTGACGGTGAGGTCGATCAGGGAGTGCTTGGCCAGGGCGGTGAGCATGTGGTCAAAGAACGGCACCGTGGTGCTAATCTCCGAGCGTCCGGTCCCATCCAGATTGGCTTCAACGAACACGCTGGATTCGCTCGTGACGCGTTCCAGCCGCGCGATGCGGGCGCCGGTGTTCTCCACGGTCATGGCAGTCCTTCAGGTAGGGAGGGCGGGCGCTGCGCTCGAGCAGCGCCGACCCGGGAGGGAACATTCCTGACAAGTCTAGAAGATCGACCCACTCAACGTGACATAGGCATGCGGCGTCGGGTTTGCTAGAGCAGCGTCCGCAAGGTGGAAAGGAAGACGCTCGTCTCTTCTTCGGTGCCTGCCGTCACCCGCAAATGCCCGGCGATCCCGACATCCCGAACCAGCACGCCAGAGTCAAGCAGTCCACGCCAGATCCTCTTCGGATCGTCCAATCCGCCAAAAAAGACGAAATTAGCGTCCGACGGGGCTGGGCGCAGTCCCATCGCGGTCAATTCGACAACGATCCGATCGCGCTGGGCCTTGATAGCCTCTACGTTGGCCAGCAGCGTCGCGGCATGGGTCAGGGCCGCGTTAGCGACGGCCTGCGTTACCGCCGAGAGGTGATACGGCAGGCGTACGAGCCGGAG
>DGBL01000069.1:4808-14427 GCA_002384315.1 Micrococcaceae bacterium UBA4005
GGTTCCTTCATGGGCGAACTCGGCATAGGCCTCATCCACGATCACGATCGCGCGAGCTTTCGCTCCTGCCTCGTAGACGGCCTCGACTACGTCCAGGCCCAGTGCCGTGCCTGTCGGATTATTGGGTGAGCACAGAAAGACCACGTTCGCGCCGCTGGACTCCACCTGCCGGGCAGCCTGGCCTGCCTCGAGGGCGAAGTACGCACCGCGTTCTCCGGCAACGTAGGCGGTCCCGGTGCCGGCTGCGAGCAGCGGGTACATCGAATACGTCGGAGGGAATCCAATAGCGGCCCGGCCCGGCCCGCCGAAAGTCTGCAGAATCTGCTGCAGCACTTCATTGGATCCGTTGGCTGCCCAGAGCTGGGCGGGACTCAGCCCGTGGCCCAGGTACGACGCAAGATTTCCACGCAATTCGGTAAATTCGCGGTCCGGATAGCGATTCAATCCGGCCACCGCCGTGTTCACCCCAGCCAGGATTGCTGCGCGCACATCGTCTGGCACACCGTGGGTATTCTCGTTGACGTTCAGCAGGATGGGAACGTCAATCTGCGGAGCACCGTAGGGGTGCAGGCCGAGAAGATTGTCGCGGAGCGGCAATCTGGACAGGGATTCCAAACGATCAGTCACCTACCGAGCTTAAGTGTTTGCTGCCCGATTGGTTTAATCCGCGGCGCGCCCCGCACCTACAAGTCCCCCGCACCCGCAGACCGATGTCCCCGCAGGCAACCACGCGATAGGCAACCGCGCTATCGCGAGACAGGAATCTCGATGGCCTGCCCGGCGTGCACGGTCGAGGAACCAAGCCCGTTGTACTCGACAATCTCCGCCACGACATCGCGTGGGTCCCGCTCCGGCGCATAAGCGCCGGCCAGCGACCAAAGTGTCTCCCCCTGCGCCACATTCACACTCAACGTTGCTAGCGCTCCTGAGGTCGATGCATCTACAGAAGCCTTGGCTGAGGAACTGAATGACGCCAAGAGCATCAGGAGAGTAGCCACTGCGAGCACTACCGGCACCCCGACAAGAAGCAGCCGACCGCGGCGGGTTAACTGCAGCGACTGACGCCGCGCAGCGCGCTCACCGGACAGCCGCGCCCGCTCGACGGGGACGAAGACCGGCCGAGCGGCAGTTGCAGAGAGCTGGAGTGTTGCCATGGCGCTGGGACCTCTTTCATTTGTTCGAGAGTATTCGACGCCGGATAACCTCGTTCGAATACATCTTCGATTCTTTCACACCTTATTTGTAGCACTGATGATCGAACTTTGTCGAGACTCGCTCGAATATATGTTTGAAAAGTGCCACCCGGTGGCCTAGCGTTGGCTCCATAGCGCATTCCAGGACTGGGTTGGCTTCTAGGTCATCACCCGCCACTGACAAAACACGCTCAGCACCACCAGCACTCAGCACCACCAAGCACTCCGGCAAACACGCCGGAGCCAGCAGGCACTCGAATGAAGGATCATCCCGTGGCGAAGGACACAGTGCAGGGCAGCACGGAGAGCACCCGTGGGACCACCGGACTGCGCAGCGGAGCTGCTGCCACTCGCGGACGCCCTCGCGGACGGAGCACTCCCAAAGGGTTGACTCCGCGGCAGAAGAAGATCCTCGAAACGATCCAGTGCTCCATCGCCGCCAACGGGTATCCTCCATCGATGCGCGAGATCGGAGACACGGTGGGCCTGGCAAGTCTTTCCAGCGTCACCCACCAGCTGGCACAACTGGAGCGGTTGGGCTACATCCGCAGGGACCCGAAGCGTCCGCGGGCGATGGAGATCCTGCTCCCGTTGACCCTTGCTGGCGGTCGCAATCCGGACGGTGCGGCTGAGGATAGGCCAGCTTCGGCGTCAGCGGCACTTTATGCCGAATCGATGGACACCGCGATGGTGCCTCTGGTCGGTAGGATCGCTGCTGGCGGTCCCATCCTGGCTGACCAGGTGGTCGAGGACGTCATGCCCTTACCGCGGCAGCTCGTCGGCCATGGCGACCTCTTCATGCTCCGGGTCTCCGGTGATTCCATGGTCGACGCCGCAATTTGCGATGGTGACTGGGTGGTCGTGCGTAAACAGCAGACCGCGGACAACGGCGACATCGTGGCGGCGTTGCTGGATGACGAAGCAACGGTGAAGACGTTCAGGCAGCGCGACGGCCACACCTGGTTGCTGCCGCAAAATACGCGTTACGAGCCGATTCTTGGCGATCACGCCACGATCATGGGCAAAGTGGTCTCCGTGATGCGCGCCCTGTAAAGCCTGAGCCACTGCTGTCCATACATCACCGGTTAGATCCGCGCAGCATCCCCGAGCCGCTCGAGGACCTGCGTTGCAACGGCGCGTTCGGTCGTGGACCAGAACGGTGGAAGCGCCGCGCGCAGGAAGGACCCGTACCGCGCCGTCGCCAGCCGCGAATCGAGGACCGCGACCACTCCCCTGTCGCCGGAGGATCTGATCAGACGGCCCGCACCCTGCGCCAGCCGCACCGCCGCGTAGGTCGCGGAGACGCTCATGAACCCGTTTCCACCCGCCCGTGCAACGGATCTGGTGCGCGCATTCATGAGCGGATCATCCGGGCGGGGAAACGGGATGCGGTCGATCACCACGAGCCGACACGCCGGGCCCGGGACGTCAACACCCTGCCAGAGGGACATAGTCCCGAACAGACACGTATCCGGCTCCTCGGAAAACCGTGTGACCAGCCCGGACAGGGAGGAATCCCCCTGGCACAGAATATCGAAGCCGACCAGCGGGCGCATGGCTTCCGCCGCTTCCTCAGCGGCCCGGCGCGAGGAGAAGAGTCCCAGCGCGCCGCCGCGTGAAGCTTTGAGCAGAATCTCCAGCTCCTCCAGCTGCGCCGGGGAGGTCCCGCGCTCCGGCTTGGGCAGGTGCCCGGCCACATATAGTACGCCCTGCCGCGGATAGTCGAAGGGGCTGCCCACATCCACCCCGGTCCACGAGGGTGCTGACTCGCCGAGCAGCCCGAGGGAGCCAGCCACGGGTCCAAACTCGGCGCCGATGGCCAAGGTGGCCGAGGTGAGGATGATGGTGTGCTCGGCGAAAAGTCCGGCACGAAGTTTCCCGGCCACCGATAGCGGGGCCACATTGATCAGGGCGGGCGAATCCTGAGCTGCAGGCGCGTAGCCCGCTCCCGGAGTGAAGACGCTTGTACGTGAGGCCCACAGGACCTCGCCTGCGTCGGCCGCATTGAGCAACCGTTCGCACAAGTCGAAGACCAGTGTCAGGCGGGAGCGGGCCAGCTGGCGTCCGCCGTCGGCCTCCGCGGCGCTATCCTGCCGGGATTCTGGTTTGGTGTCCGAGAGTGCCGTCCTACAGGAGTCCCGGACAGCTTCCACTGCCTGCTGCAGCTCATCCGACAGGCCTGCGGTCAACAACCCGTCCGGCAGGCTCTGGCAGGCCGCTTCGAAGGCTCTGCCCGCGCTATCGAGGCCGTCGGTCGCCAGCGAGGCGTGGCGGCGCACGGCTGTAGCCGCGGCGCTGATCATGGCGGGGCCCAGCTGACCTGAGACCGCACCGGTCACGCGGTCGGGGAGCTCGTGAGCCTCGTCAATGACCGCGACGTCATAATCCGGCAGGATCGCCAGGCCCTCGAAGGCGCTGATCGCCAGCATCGCGTGGTTGGTGATAACAATGTCCGCCGTACCGGCCTTTTCGCGGGCGCGTTCGCTGAAGCATTCTTGGGCTACGGGACAACGCTGGGCTCCAAGGCATTCGAGCGCGCTTACTGATACCTGACGCCAGGCACGGTCACTGACCCCGGGGACCAGATCGTCCCGGTCGCCGGTCGTGGTGGTCTCGGCCCAGTCCCGCAGCCGCACGACGTCGCGCCCCAGCGCGGACCCCGGTTGAGCGGGCGTCGGCGCCGGATGCGGCACGGCCTCCTCACCAACCGAAAAGAGGACGTCTGCAGCGTCCTCCTCTTCGGGGAACCCGCCGCCAGCCTTGTGCCGGCAAACATAGTTGGCCCTGCCTTTGAGCAAGGCGACGTCCACGGGACGTGGCAACAGGGGACCTACCGCCGCGAGCACGCGCGGGATATCGCGGCCCACAATCTGGGCCTGAAGCGCCAGTGTTGCCGTGGATATTATCGACGGGCGGTCGCTTTCCATCGCCCGGGCGATCAACGGAACGAGGTAGGCAAGCGACTTTCCGGTTCCTGTACCTGCCTGCACCAGCAGGTGGGTGCCGGAGGTGATTGCCTCGGCAACCTGGCGCACCATCTCCTGTTGCCCTGGCCTGCTCTCGCCGCCCATCGCTGTCACCGCGGCGTCCAGAAGATTCAGCGGAGCGTAAGCGTGGTCCTCACCCATGCCAGCGGTACGGTTCCAGCTCAGCGGCGAGGCTCTGTCGAACCTTGACCGTCAGCCGGGTCCCTTCCGCAATGTGGTCCAGGTCGAGGATCTCCGCATCGGCCCCATGCAGCCTGCTGATGATTTCCCCATGCTCATAGGGGACCAACAGATCGAGTTCCACCCCGGGCCGTGGAATCGCGGCACGGATCGCTTCCTGCAACTCGTCGATTCCCTCACCGGTGCGTGCGGATACGACCACTGTGCGCGGTTCGCGCTGGCGCAGACGTTCGATAACGAACGGATCAGCAGCATCGGCTTTGTTCAGCACAACGATCTCCGGGATGTGCCGGGCGTCAACGTCGGCGAGCACCGTACGGACCGCTGCGAGCTGGCCTTCGGGGTCCGGATGGGCTGCGTCGACCACGTGGAGGATGAGGTCTGAATCGGCAACCTCCTCCAGAGTCGAACGGAAGGCTTCAATCAACTGGGTGGGCAGGGAACGCACGAACCCTACGGTGTCCGAGAGCGTGTACCCGAGCCCGTCGTCCGTTTCGGCTTTGCGCACTGTTGGATCGAGGGTGGCAAACAGCGAATTATCCACCAGCACCCCAGCATTCGTCAGGCGATTCAGCAGGGAGGACTTCCCGGCATTGGTGTACCCGGCGATCGCGACAGAAGGCACCTCATGACGACGCCGGTTGGAGCGTTTGGTTTCGCGTGCCGGTTTCATAGCTGCGATCTCACGGCGCAGTTTAGCCATGCGCGTGCGGATTTTCCTGCGGTCCAGTTCAATCTTCGTCTCACCGGGACCGCGTGAGCCCATTCCGGCACTGGCGCTGCCGACCTGCCCGCCAGCTTGCCTGGACATCGACTCGCCCCAACCACGCAGCCGAGGCAGCAGATATTCAAGCTGCGCGAGCTCCACCTGGGCTTTGCCTTCACGGGACTTCGCGTGTTGGGCGAAGATATCCAAAATCAGCGCCGTCCGGTCAATCACCTTAACCTTGACGATGTCCTCAAGGCCTCGACGCTGGGAGGGCGATAGCTCACTGTCGATGATCACGGTGTCCGCCCCGGTCGCGAGAACGATATCCTTCAGCTCCTGAGCCTTGCCGGATCCGAGGAAGGTCCCGGGGTCTGGTTTGAGCCGCCGCTGAAGCATTCCATCGAGCACTTCGGAGCCAGCGGTTTCAGCTAGTGCGGCTAATTCCTGCAGCGAATTTTCCGCGTCCCGCACTGTTCCTTCGCTCCACAACCCGGCCAGCACCACCCGTTCGAGCCGCAGTTGCCGATACTCGACCTCGCTGACGTCTTCGAGTTCCGTGGAGAGTCCAGCGACCCGGCGCAACGCCCGGCGTTCGGCGAGGTCCTGCTGGTCTCCGTCGAAAGACGAGGGGAGGTCGGCGCCGTCCGAGAGAGCCTGGGCTCGCGCCCGCCAGGTGGTTTCGGCGCTGGCTGCCGACATCCGCGCGAACGCTGTTGTCGCGGCGGGGGCTGCTTCGTCGTGGGCAAGAATGCGGTCGATGACAGCCTGGATCTCGTCGGCCCCCAGCTCGAAGCCGTCTGATTCCCCGTGGTTCGTGGTCATATTCTCCCTAGATTCGCTATACATCCATCCTAATCTCCCTGCGGCGTCGGTGCCGGGCAACTTCACTAAGCGCGCAACTGCGCGCCCGCCCCGGAGTGTGCGCGGAAGTCGGATGCTGGCGGGCAGGGGGCTGGCGGGCACTAGGCTGGATTGTTATGGAACCAGAGCACTATTTCAGCGCCCAGCCAGCGGGCCCAGCCACCCGGCGTCCCTTACGGGTAGTCCTTGACGGTGCCCGCCGCGACCTGGTGACCACCTCAGGGCTCTTCAGCGCCGACGGCGTGGACAAGGGCACGGCTATCCTGCTGGCTTCCGTGCCGCGTCCGGCGGGGAACACCATGCTCGACGTCGGCAGCGGGTGGGGGCCCTTGGCGCTCACGCTGGCCCTGCAGGCGCCGCAGGCGCAGGTAGTCGCGGTGGATGTCAATGAACGCTGCCTTGGCCTGACCGCCGAGAACGCTGCACGGCTGGGACTGGGAAATCTTGCCGTCAGCACACCGGAGGACGTGGATGCGGGCCTCGGGTTTGACACCATCTGGTCCAACCCGCCCATCAGGGTCGGCAAGGCTGAGCTCCATCGGCTGCTGCTGACCTGGATACCACGGCTGAATCCTGGCGGCAGCGCCTGGCTGGTCGTGCAGAAAAACCTCGGCGCCGATTCGCTGCAGCAGTGGCTCGCGGCGAACCTGCCCGCTGATTTCTCGGTTCGCCGGGCGCAGACCGCGAAATCCTTTCGGATCCTCCACGTTGAACGCGCGCCCCTAGACCACGTCGCGAACTGAGCGGAGGCGCGGGCCGGTGGTCCCGGCCCAACCCGACGGATGCCTGGCGTTAGCGGAATGTTCCCGTCGCGACCAGGGCCGCCGGACCGCTGAGGATTACCCGTTCACGGCCATCGGCTCCACGATGGAAATCCACTTCGACCACGCCGCCCGGGACACGCACCGACCAGCGGTCGGTGGCGTTTCCGCCAGCCCAGTAACGGGTTGCCACCGCTGCGGCGCAGGCACCTGTACCGCAAGACTGGGTTTCACCGACGCCGCGCTCGTGCACGCGCATGCTCACGCTGCCCACGCCGTCGTCGTCCACCAGGGGATCGTGCGGCACCACGAATTCGATGTTCGTTCCATGTGGCGGGGCTGGCTGGACCTCGGGGGGAGTGTGCAGCTCAGTGCGCGCCAGCTCCACCAGTTCCGCCAGTGCGACCACCGTGTGGGGGTTTCCCATACTCACCGAGAGCGCGGGCCGAGGCACGTCGAGGCCGCCCGCAGACACCAGCGAATCGGTCGAGCGCGCGGCGGCTTCTTCCGGAAAAATAAATTCCCAGGGCCCCATATCCACGGCATAGCCGTTGCTGGAGCGGGTCACGATTTTTGTTCCGCCCCGGGTCGCAATCGCTACGCTCCCGCCATCCTCGAGCGTCGTCAGGCCCTGATCAAGGAGGAAGTGCACAAAGACGCGGACCCCGTTCCCGCACATCTCCGAAACCGAGCCGTCCGCATTACGGTAATCCATGAACCATTCGGCATCGGGGTGGGACTGCAAGGCTGCCTGTCCCTCTGGCAGGCGCGCGGAGCGTACCGCCCGGATCAGACCGTCGGCGCCCAATCCGCGGTGGCGGTCACAGACCGCGGCCACAGACCGCTCCTCGAGCGCAAGGAGGCCATCTGGATCCTTGAGCAGGATGAAGTCGTTACCGGTGCCGTGGCCCTTGGTAAAGGGCACGCCCGCGAACGGATGTGGCTCGGCGGGGAAAGGATTGGTGGGTGTGCTCACGTGTCTAGGATACGTTCCTGATGGCTTCGACCGCCCGGCGGTGAAGATCGGGCGCGGTCCAGTCCAGCCAACGGATCCGTTTGTCCGCCCGGAACCAGGTGAGTTGTCGCCTGGCGAACCGATGGGTGGCCGCGATCGTGTCCTGAACCGCCTCGGCCTCGCTCATGGTTCCGTCGAGAACCTGCAGGAACTGCGCATAACCCAACGCCCGGGCGGCTGTTTTCCCTTCCCGCAGCCCTTGCCTGGACAGCGCGTTGACTTCCTCGCGTAGCCCGCAGCCAACCATGGTGTGAACCCTCTCGGCGAGGCGTTCCTTGAGCACTGCCCTGTCCACCTCCAGCCCGACTTGCACAGTGGGCTGGAGGTAGCACCGTTGCGGCATGAAAGAGCTGAACGGCCGGCCCGTAACCTCGAAAACCTCCAGTGCACGCACCAGGCGGCGATCGTCATGGATCCGTTCAGCCGACACCGGGTCGACCACCGCAAGCCGCGCTCGCAGCGAGGATGAACCCGCGTGCTCCAGTTCGGCTTCTAGCCGGGCCCGGACGTCCGGCTCTGTCCCGGGGAACTCGAGCTGGTCCAGCACCGCGCGGAGATAGAGCCCTGAACCACCGACCAGCAATGGAAGCTTCCCGCGGGAACGAACTTCAGCGATTACTGCCCGGGCCTGCTCCTGGTAGGCCGCGACGCTCGCCTCCTGCCGTACATCCAGGATGTCAAGCAGGTGATGGGCTATACCGTTGCGTTCGAGTGGGGAAAGCTTCGCTGTGCCAATGTCCATGCCCCGATAGAACTGCATCGCATCCGCATTGATGATTTCTCCGCCCAGTTCCAGGGCGAGGGCGACGGCAAGATCGGACTTGCCAGACCCCGTCGGCCCGACCACGGCCACCAGTGGCAGTCCGTGCTGCGCCGCTGGCGGAGCGCTCACCGCGGCGGGCTGGATGGGGGCAGCATCGGCATTCCAAGACCTACAGGCCTGCCGCCTGCCGCCCCTGCCGGAGCAGGTGCGCCACAGGAGTCCGCCTGCGACCGGTCCCAGGCGTCGCCCGCGCGGGAACGACGCAGCGAATAGTCCTGTGCGGACAAGCCATCAGCGATCAGGTGGAAGGGGGCGGCCTTGGTGATGGTCACCGTGACGAGATCCCCCGGCCGCGGAACCTGTCCACCGTCCGGGACAGAGAAGTGGACCAGCCGCTGATCGCGTGACCTACCCGAGAGCCGTTGCGTTTCCTGTGACTTCCGGCCCTGGTGGGCGGTAACCATGACCTCGAGCTGGCGTCCGACCTGCGTTGCGTTTTCTTCCGCGGAGATACGGTCCTGCAGCGCTGTCAATCGCTCATAGCGTTCCTGCACAACAGCTTTCGGCACCTGATCCGCCAAAGCCGCCGCAGGTGTGCCCGGACGGGGCGAGTACTGGAAGGTAAAGGCGGTAGCAAACCGGGATTGTTCCACGACGGAGAGGGTCTGCTGAAAGTCCTCCTCCGTCTCACCCGGGAAGCCGACAATGATGTCCGTCGAAATAGCGGCATCGGGCATCTGTGCCCGGACACGCTCCAGAATGCCCAGAAATTTCGAGGACCGGTACGAGCGTTTCATGGCTTTAAGGATCCGGTCCGACCCGGATTGGAGCGGCATGTGCAGCTGTGGCATGACATTCGGGGTCTGCGCCATGGCGAGGATGACATCGTCGGTGAAAGCCGCCGGGTGGGGGCTGGTGAANNCGGACGCGTTCCAACCCGTCGATGGACCCGCAGGCCCGTAGCAGCTTGGCGAAGGCCCCCCGATCACCGAACTCAACCCCGTAGGAGTTCACGTTCTGTCCCAGCAAGGTCACTTCGATCGCTCCGTCGGCAACAAGTGCCCCGATTTCAGCGAGGATTTCCCCGGGCCGCCGGTCGCGTTCCTTGCCGCGCAGAGCCGGAACAATGCAGAACGTGCAGGTGTTGTTG
>DGBL01000069.1:14444-20362 GCA_002384315.1 Micrococcaceae bacterium UBA4005
AGCTGGGCCTCGTTGTTGTGCCGTGCCCGTTCAAGCAACGCCGGAAGCGCGCCGATGTTGTGGGTCCCGAACACCGCATCGACCCATGGTGCCTTGCGCAGGATCGTTTCCCGATCCTTTTGCGCCAAGCATCCACCGACAGCGATCTGCATACCGGGGCGGGATTCTTTCACCGAAGCGAGCATTCCGAGGTTTCCATAGAGTTTGTTGTCTGCGTTCTCGCGGACCGCGCAGGTGTTGAAAACCACGACGTCGGCTTGCTCGGCGCTGGCCGCAACGTATCCGGCCCCCTCCAGCAGACCCGAAATTCGTTCGGAGTCGTGCACGTTCATCTGGCAACCGAAGGTGCGCACCTCATAGGTGCGCGGGGCGTCCGGACCCTGCATGGGTTCCGTCAGGGACGGGGTCGACATCGTGATACTCACATCGTTAAGGGTACGGCCGCCGGAGCGCTAGCCCACAATCGTCCGGCGGCCGTACCAACCCGCGAACCGGCGATCAGGGCGTGAGCTCATCCAGGACGGTACGCACCACCGAAAAAGCCAGCCCCCCGTTATAGCCCTTACGCCCGAGCATGCCCACCAGGCGGCGCATTTCCTTGTCTCGGCCTGTCCTCTCGGCCGCGGCATCTGCCCGCAATCTTCGCCGTACGAGGGCTTCGGCCGCTGCCCGTTCGTCCTCATCACTGAGCTGGGCGAGCGCTTCCTCGGCCAGATCCGAGGCTATTCCCTTCTCGGCCAGTTCGCGTTTTAATGCCGGACGCGCAAGCGAACGGGTCTGCGCCCGGCTGCGTACCCACATGAACGCGAATTCCGCATCGTCGATGAGTTCAACCTGCTCGAAGCGGTCCAGCACTGCGTTGGCCGCTTCCTCCGGAATATCGCGCTGGGACAGTTTGAGGGCCAACTGGTGCCGGCTTTTCGGTGCCATGGCCAGTTGCCGCAATACGATCGCCCGGGCGCGGACTTGATCCTCCTCGGCCGTCGATTCGTTTTCGTGACTCATGCTGCTCCTCCCCCTCCCGCAGGGACTCGCCAGCAGGCGACGTTACTGGTCTCCGCTCACCGCTTTGAGCGTCGGCGCTGTATCCGCCTCGATATGAACACCTATTCCCAATTTTGTACGGATCTTCTCTTCCAGTTCGTCCGCAAGGTCAGGGTTATCAATGAGGAACTTCCGGGCATTTTCCTTGCCCTGCCCCAACTGGTCTCCGTCATAGGTGAACCAGGCGCCGGATTTTTTGACCAGTCCGTTCTCGACCCCCACGTCGATCAGACCGCCTTCGCGGGAGATCCCATGCCCGTAAAGGATGTCGAACTCGGCTTGCTTAAACGGAGGGGCCATCTTGTTCTTGACGATCTTGGCCCGGGTCCGGTTACCGACCGGGTTCACCCCTTCCTTGAGCGTTTCGATACGCCGGACATCGATACGTACCGAGGCATAGAATTTCAGCGCCTTGCCACCGGTCGTGGTTTCCGGGCTTCCGAAGAAGACACCGATCTTTTCACGAAGCTGGTTGATGAAAATGGCGGTGGTTTTGGTCTGACTCAGCCGGCCGGTAATTTTTCGCAGCGCCTGGCTCATGAGCCGGGCCTGGAGTCCCACATGGCTATCGCCCATCTCGCCTTCGATTTCGGCGCGGGGAACCAGCGCGGCGACCGAGTCGATAACCACAATGTCGATGGACCCGGACCCGATCAACATGTCCATGATCTCCAGGGCCTGCTCTCCGGTGTCCGGCTGGGAGACCAGCAAAGCGTCTGTGTCCACGCCGAGTTTCTTCGCGTACTCCGGATCCAGGGCGTGTTCAGCGTCGATGAACGCGGCAATGCCGCCATTGCGTTGGGCACTTGCCACAGCGTGCAGGGCGACGGTCGTCTTTCCGGAGGATTCAGGCCCGTAAATCTCCACGATCCTCCCCCGGGGCAGCCCGCCAATCCCGAGCGCAGCGTCCAAGGCGATCGAGCTCGTGGAAATAGTTTCGATCGGCGCCCGGATTTCATCCCCCAGCCGCATCACCGAGCCCTTGCCGTACTGCTTGTCAATTTGAGCGAGTGCGGCTTCGAGTGCTTTCTCACGATTGGCTGGTGCGGCCATTGTTCACCTCAGTCTGTAGTGGCCTATAGGGCCGTTTGCTTGTTCGTACCGACCGTAGCGGCCCGCTCTGACAATCCGGCGTGGAGCGCTACGATATGTGGACAATATGCTCCTACTGGTTCCTCCCCAGCATATCCGTATCCGAACAGGTATTCGAATAATAGTGCGGCGTGTCCCGCACTTTCAGAGCCTGGCGGCCGTCAGGTCAGGAACGCGGCGCGGTGTCCCGTCCCAGCCACCGTTGCCGCGGAACGTCCTGTGCTTCACAGACAGCTTCCCAGACCCGACGCGGGTTCAGGCCGACTCGAAGCGCCCCAAGCGGCGTCCGCTCGCCCAGGGCCCCGACCACGAGGTCCCCTGCCAGCGTGCGGGAGTACTGCGGGCCGAATTCCTCATCCATGAGGCGCCAGAATTCGCTCTCGCGCATTCCTGCACTCCTTCCTGGGCTTTCCCGCCGCGGCCGGAGGGCTTTCCCGCCAAAGCTAGTAGTTGCCGGATCGATATGCCAGCGACCAGCTGGCATCTGCCGCAGAACCATAGAATAGGCCACATGAGAGCCACACCCAATTCACCGGAGGCCGCCGCCGACTCGGCGGTTGAAGCACTTGAGGCACAGCTGAGTATGTTGTGGCGCCGGGCCCGCTCCAATTCTTACAAAGTAGCCCGGCGGGTACACCCGGACATGGAACCAGCCGCTTATGGTTTGCTCGTCATCCTGCAGAATGAGGGCTCGATGCGGCTGACCGACATCGCTGCGAGCATAGGGGTGGGCAAGCCCTCAGTCAGCCGACAGATCGCGATGCTCGAACAACTGGGCCTGGTCCAGAAGGAAGCTGATCCCCGCGATGGGCGCGCACAGTCAATCTCACTGACTCCGGACGGGAGCAGACAACTGATGGCAGCGCAATCCGCCCGCAAGGAAGCCTTCCACGGGTTGATGGAGAATTGGGAGGTCAAGGACATCACACGGCTGGGCAAGCTTATTGCCCAGCTAAACGCCACCTATACCAAGGACAACTGGTAGGCCCAGACAAGGCGGTAACTACCAAGGCGGTAACTACCCGTCCGCGCCTGAAAGGTGGTGACTAGCGGTTGGTGGCTGCAAGGCCCCGGCGGAACTCATCGGAGAGTTCATCGGGAAGATGGTCCCCAAACTCACGGGCGAACTCCTGCGGCACGGTGTCCGGAACGGAGACTCCCTCAGCAAGTGCAAGCCGGTCGCTCACTTCGCGCAGCATCAAGGATAGCGGCACGTCCAGGGCGATACAGATGGAGGAGAGCAACTCCGAGGAGGCTTCTTTCTGGCCCCGTTCCACTTCGCTCAAATACCCAAGCGAGACGCGCGCGCTGTGGGAGACCTCGCGCAGGGTGCGGCCCTGGCGTTGGCGGACGTCACGCAGGACATCGCCGATTTCGTGACGAAGAACTACCATTTTTCGCTCCCTCGGCTTGAACTGAGCGTCATCCGACAGCCCCACATCACGCCAACGGACAACTCCGTTTACGGATACGGGTTGCTTTACCATCTGAATCGCCTTGCTCCCTCATGAGTTATATTCGCCCTCGCGGGCGGTTTCGCGGATGTTGGTCCCGAGTACGGTTCGTCAGTCTTCTTCGAGCCTAAGCCGTCAACCTTACCAATTGCTGACATTACTCATAACTGGTGCGTGGCGGCTTTTGTTCCCCGGGCAGGGCGGCGGTGAGCATCGACACAGCAGTCTCGCACGCCTCGCGGCGGATTGCGGCCCGATCGCCTGTGAATAGAAATTCCTCCACCGCGGTGCCCGAGGCGCTGGCCACCGCAATAAACACAGTGCCCACCGGCTTGCCGTCGTGCGGATCAGGGCCGGCGACCCCGGTGGTGGAAACGGCCACATCAGCGCCGAGGCAGCTACGGGCGCCTTCGGCCATCTGTGCAGCAACCCTGCCTGCGACCGACCCCTCCTCCGCCAGGAGCGAGGCATCGACGGCGAGCAGGCGCGCTTTGACGTCGTTGGCATAGGCGACGACCGCGCCGCGCAGAACCGCCGAAGCGCCCGGCACGGATGCAAGTGCGGAGGCGACCATTCCCCCAGTGAGCGATTCCGCCGTTCCGAGGGTGAGGCCGGCGGCCTGGGAGCGGTGCACCGCTTCCGCCGCCCCGTGGAGCATAGTACCGCCCGGCACCGGATTATCCGCGTTCTCGGGTGAGAGGTCCAGCGTTCCGCGCTGAGCTGCGGAGCCGAAGAGCCTGCAGGATGTAGTCGATTCCCGTCACAACCGTGATGGCCACCGCTAGGGTCATCACGGACGCCGCGATCCACCAGGCCCAGTCACCGAGGAGCACCTGCAGCGGGACCAGGAGCAAAAGAATTGCAACGGTCTGCACCACCGTCTTCAGCTTCCCCCCACGGGAGGCGGGCATCACCCCGTAGCGAATGACTGCGAACCGCAAAACCGTGATGCCCAGCTCGCGGGCCAGGATGAGGACGGTAACCCACCACCACAACTCCCCCACCACCGAGAGAACCACAAGGGCCGATCCAATGAGGAGTTTGTCCGCGATGGGGTCAGCAATTTTGCCGAAGTCAGTGATCAGTCCGCGACTGCGGGCGAGGTCCCCGTCGAGTTTGTCGGTGTAGATCGCCACCACAAATACCGCCACCGCCAGCCACCGCCACAGCCCCCCGCGTGCGTCGTCCACCAGGAAAAACCAGATGAAAAACGGCACGAGCAGGATCCGCACGACTGTGAGGACGTTCGCGATGTTGAGCACGGGCACTGCATTATCCGGCGTGGTCGTCACGACACTAGGTTACCTGCCCGTGAGGCTCCAGGCGTCTTCACCCGCATCGTCATCGGTGCCGTCCGCGCCGTCGTCGTCATAATTCATGGCCTGTTTGCGCGCTTCCAGATCCTTGGCAACGAGATCGACCGGCCCGCGCTGGGCGGGCTCGGGTGCGGCGTGCGGCGCTGCCTCTGGCCCTGGCTCATCGCCCCTCATGGCGCCGAGCACCTGGGCCAGATCGTCCGGCTTCACCAGGACGTCGCGGGCCTTGGACCCTTCTGAGGGGCCCACGACGCCGCGGGACTCCAGCAGGTCCATCAGTCGTCCGGCCTTGGCGAATCCGACCCGCAACTTGCGCTGGAGCATGGACGTGGAGCCGAATTGAGTGGTCACCACCAGTTCCGTGGCCTGCAGCAGAACATCCAGGTCATCGCCGATATCGTCCTCGATCTGCTTCTTCGGCGCCTCGACCGCCACATCTTGGCGGTAATTGGCCTGAAGTTGGCCTTTCACATGCTCCACGACCCGGTGGATTTCAGATTCCGTAACCCATGCGCCCTGCACACGCATCGGTTTGGAAGCACCCATGGGCAGGAAGAGAGCATCGCCTTGTCCGATCAGCTTCTCCGCTCCGGGCTGGTCGAGCACCACCCGCGAGTCCGTGACCGAGGAGGTCGCGAAGGCCATCCGGGAAGGAACGTTCGCCTTGATCAGCCCCGTGACAACATCCACCGACGGCCGTTGGGTGGCAAGCACGAGGTGGATGCCTGCAGCCCGTGCGAGCTGCGTGATGCGCACGATGGAATCTTCAACATCCCGCGGCGCGACCATCATCAGGTCAGCGAGCTCGTCCACGATCACCAACAGATACGGATACGGCCGCACGATCCGCTTGGAACCCTCCGGCGGAACCACCTTCCCGTTGCGGACGGCCTTGTTGAAGTCGTCGATGTGCTTATAGCCATAGTTCGCGAGGTCGTCATACCGGGTGTCCATCTCCCGTACCACCCACTGCAGGGCTTCGGCAGCTTTCTTCGGGCTCGTGATGATCGGC
>DGBL01000100.1 GCA_002384315.1 Micrococcaceae bacterium UBA4005
GGTCGGGAAGAGCGCATACACCGGGCCCAAAAGGATAAGGATCGGGTGGAAGTGATCGCCGAGCAGGTTGAAGCCCTCACCCTTGATGGGCACGATAGGAGCATCGAAGCCAGCGTAGGCCTTGGCGAGCTGGGTGAAGATACCCAGATCCCAGGAGGGGCTCTCCAAGCGGTTCCACTGCGCCGTGGAGTAGGCCATATACAGGGTGGTCGCCGTCGCGGCGACCGGCCAGGCGGCGACCGGTTGGCGCCGGAGGGCTCCGACGACGCCGGCAATCCACGCGGACGGCCTCACTCTATGTGCCAGTGCGAGGGCGCTCACGGGCGGCGGCCGGGTCCGGATGCGGGCGGTGGGAAGAGCGGCAGGACGGTGGAGAGGTCAGCTCGTTGCCCGGAGGCGGATACCCGGCCCGTGGCCACTGCCGCGGACCAGTCCAGGCTGCCGGTGATTAATTCCAGCCAGGTGGTGGCGTCAGTTTCGACCACGTTTGCTGGGGTTCCGCGGGTATGCCGCGGGCCCTCCACGCACTGGGCGACCCCGTAGGGCGGGATCCGCACCTCGACGCTGTTCCCAGGGGCACGGTCGGCGAGTTCCTCCAAGCTGAAGCGCACCGCCGTCGCGAGCTCAGCAGTGCTGGGGTGTGCGCCAGCGACGGCGCGCAGGGCTGACTGCCCGTCCTGGGCCGGGATACGGCGTCGTGCCATGAAGGGAAGCCTCCGCCTTTCTCGTATGGGTGGTTGGATTAGTCCAGCAGAGCCATGACCGGCGCGGCAAGCCGCAGGCTCCCGACGGGGGATCCGCCGCCCAGGACGGGCGGAACCACTTTCTGCAGGACGGCGCCCACCGCGCCGACCTCGACCGCGCCGGCGGCAGCGAACAGGGTCAGGCCCACCAGTGTGGCCGCACGGTTGTTCCCGTCGAGGATTTTCAGCGCCAGGGACGCCCCGTTGGGCGCCGCCAGCACCAGGACGCCTTCGGCCCCGTTCTTGGCAATGATGCCGAGGTCTTCCATGACGACAGTGTTCTCCCGGCCGTGGCCCTGGATTGCCCAAGGGTAGTCCAGCATAGCCGTGGCCACCGTTGCGGCCCGGGCGTCGGAGTTCCTATCCGAGGGGGATTTGGCGAGTTTGCCGATACCCCGGGCAAGGGCGGTCAGCGACATGGCCGGCAGGGGGCTGCCGCAACCGTCCACGCCCCAATGGGCGGGCGCTTCGCCGGTGTATTCCTCGATGACCTCGGCCACCCGCTGCTGCACGGGGTGGGAACGGTCCAGGTAGGTGCTGTGGTCCCAGTTGTTTTCGGTGCAGGCCCAGAGAAAACCAGCGTGCTTGCCGGAGCAGTTGAATGCAGTGGGTTGCCGCCCGTGCCCGTGGAGGATCAGCCAGGCACGGGCGTCCGCGTCCTCAGGCCAGGCGGCGGGGCAGTGCAGGTGTTCGGCGGTGACCCCGGCGGCGGAGAGCATGGTCTCGACCACGGCCACGTGGTCGCGGCTGCCGGTGTGGCTGGCCGCTGCGAGGGCGACTTGCGGCCCGCGCAGCGGAACGCCGGACTGCATGGTGGCCAGGGCCTGGAAGGGTTTGAGCGTCGACCTCGGGTAGATCGGTGCCGTGATATTCCCCAGCGCAGTGACCACGCTGCCGTCCGCGGCCAGCACCACTGCCGAACCCGCATGGCGGGACTCCACGAAGCCGTTGCGTTCCAGGACGGCGAGATCGACGGCGTCGCCGGCGTTGAAAGTCTCAGGCATGCTCCCAGTATTGCCCATCGGCTCTGCTGTAGTCGCACTTATGCATGAGGGTGCTGTGTCCCGTGCACCCGTGTGAGGAACGCGGTCAGCGCCGTGCCTGCTTCCTCAAGCGTGCCGTCGTTCACGATCTCTAGGTCGGCTGGATATCCCGGGGCGGGATCAGGCCGGCTAACCCGGGCCTCGGCACCGGCCTCATCCTCGCGGCCCCGCGCAAGTATCCGCGCCCGCCGGATATGCTCCGGCACCGTGATCCGTACCACCCACACGTTCGCGAACAGGGTGGGCAGGTGCGTGAGCACCTCGCGCGAAACGTTTGCGACCACCACGTGGTGGGTGGCAATGGCGTCGAACACCGCAGCCGGAATCCCGTACGCGAGACCGTGCGCCTGCCAGGTCAGGGCGAAGTCGCCCCGGTTTTCTGCAGCCGCGAATTCCGCCTCGCTCACCGGATCGTGGTCCTCTCCGGCACCTGCCGGACGGGTGATCCGGCGGCGGGGAAAGATCACTCCACCGTGGCCTTCCAACGCGGTGCGGGCGCACTCGATGACCGAGTCCTTCCCCGACCCGCTGGGCCCGACGACGGCGACGAAACCAGCGCTCACGCCACTCGCCTGCCCCCACGCCACACCGAGCGCACAACCGGGACGGGCGAGCCCAGCGGGTGCTGCTCCGAAGACGCCCCCTCATAGGAATGGACGCGAAGGACGTCGGCACGCTTACCGATGGCAATCACGCCGCGGTCATCGAGCCCGACGGCGCGTGCCGGGTTGGCGCTGACCAGCGCAGCCCCCTGTGGCAGCGTGATATCTCCGCGCCCGAAGAGCAGGAACACCGCCTGGAGGGGACTGGCCGGCACATAGTCACTCGAGAGAATGTCGAGCAGCCCTAGGCTCAACAGCTCGGTGGCGGACACGTTGCCCGAATGCGAACCGCCACGCACAATGTTCGGTGCGCCCATCACAATCAGTTGCCCGGCGGCGCGGGCGGCGCGGGCGGCTTCAAGCGTCGTCGGGAATTCCGAAATCATCACACCAGCCTCGGCGGACTCATCGACGTGCGCTTGGGTGGCGTCGTCGTGCGCGGCGATCATGATCCCGCGCTGGGAGGCGCGCTTGGCCATCAGTTTCCGGTTCTCCACCGAGTACTGCGAGGAGAGCACATGAAGTTCAGCGACATGCTGCTCAAACTGGAGGTTGCTCATGTTGTGCTTGCCAACCATGTAGGTGCGGAACGTCTCAACGTCGGCATACTGGCGCTGCCCCGGCGTGTGGTCCATCAGCGACACCATCCGCACCCGCTGATGGCCGCCCACCTCGTCGAATACGTCGACAACATCGGCCGTGGCGACCTCGCAGCGCAAGTGGACATAGTGGTCGGCCCGTAGCAGGCCGGACTCGGCGGCGTGGACCACCGCATTGACCAGGGTGCGCGCGTTGCCGGCCAGCCGGTTCTCCCCAGGACCGCTGCCGATGCGCATGGCGTCCAATACCGTTGTCATACCGGAAGCAGCCATCTGCGCGTCGTGGGCGATTACGGCGGGAATGGGGTCCCAAAACCTTTTGGGCCGTGGCTGATAGTGCGATTCAACCTGGTCGGTGTGCAGCTCGACTAGTCCGGGCATGAGGTAGTCGGCTTCGAGGTCTTCGACCAGCGCGCCCTCTGCTGGTAGGTGCGGGTCGTGGGAAATGTGGGCGATGATGCCGTTTTCGATGCGCACGGAACCATGCAGGACCTGGTCCTCAAGGACCAGCTGGGCGTTGTTCAGGACGAGTGACATCAGGCGGTCTCCAGGCTCGGTCGGCAGGTGAAGGGGTGGACGGACAGGAGCCGGAAGGCGGCGCCGGGCTCCTGCTCGATACTGATCACGATCGCCGTGACCGGCACATCGATACCGGCAACGTCCGCGAAGTGTTCTCCGAGTGCAGCATCGATCTCCGGCGCGCGCTCTGTCGGTATGTTGTCGGTGAGCGTGAGGTGGAAACGGAACTCCTCAAGCACGTACGGGTATCCCCAACGTTCCAGCAAATTCCGCTGGCGCTGGTTGAGCTGCTCCGGATGCCGACGACGAATCTCCGCCACCCCGAGTGGGGCGCGAAACTCCTCGAACCGGCGTACGGCGTCGGCGGCCAGGCTGTCGAGATCGGACGCCTCGCCGTCCGGCAGCAGCGCCCTGAAGCCATCGATCGCAGCAACCTGTGGCCCGGGGATCGCAACGGGGCGCCGGCTAGCCGCGAACTCATCCGCGGCTTGGCGCAACTCCGCTTCCGTTCGGCCCTCAGCGAGGCGGAACGGAGCCTTGAGGGTCGCATGGAACCCGTATCGGCGGGCATTGACCGTGAGGTCTCGAACGTCCTCGCGGGCGTACCACGCGTGGGCTGCCTGACGGAGGCGGACTGCTGCGGAGGGATCGGCCTCGTCAGCACCAGGTACCGCATACACGGCGTAACGGCTCACGCGATGCTCTCCTGCCGTGCTGCCGAGAAGGTGTGCACGTCGACAGTGGCGTCGGCGACGGCTTCGCGGACGTCGGCGTCGTGGAAGATTCCCAGCATCCCCACGCCTTCGGCGAGACGTTCGCGGATCAGTTCGATCACCACGCCGCGATTGCGGGCATCGAGTGAGGCTGTGGGTTCGTCGAGCAGCAACAGCGGCCGCTCCGTCACGAACCCGCGGGCGATGTTCACCCGTTGCTGCTCACCGCCCGAGAAGGTGGCGGGCGGCAATGACCATAGCCGCTCGGGAATACTCAGGCGAGCTAGCATGATGCTGGCACGCTCGCGGGCTTCCTGCCGGTCGGCTCCGCGTTCGACCAGCGGTTCGGCGACGACGTCGAGCGCCGGCACCCGGGGAACGGCGCGCAGGAACTGGCTCACGTATCCGATCGTGGAACGGCGGGCGGCGAGGACTTCCCGCGGCTGCGCCGTGACGAGATCAAGGACAGCTCCCTGATGGTTGAGCAGCACCCGGCCGGAGTCTGCGCCGTAGTTGCCGTACACCATTTTCATCACGGAACTCTTTCCTGACCCGGACTCTCCGCCCAGCACCACGCAGTGCCCGCGCGGGACGTCGAAGGTCAGTCCGCTGAGCACGGGGAGCTGCTGCGATTGCTGCAGGTGCAGGGTGAACGTCTTCCTGACGTCCTGCACCGAGAGGATGGTGCCCTGGGGCATGCCAGTGGAGTTTTCGGTGGACTTGTCATAGGTCATGTGTCAGCCCTGCAAAATCGAGGAAACGAGCAGTTGGGTGTAAGCGGCTTGCGGATCGTCCAGCACACGGTCGGTAAGCCCGGCCTCGATGACGGCACCGTCTTTCATCACCAGCGTGCGGTGTGAAATGAGGCGGGCGACGGCTAGATCGTGCGTCACGATCACGACGGCGAGGCCCAGTTCCGCGACGAGTGAGCGGATGAGGTCCAGCAGGCGGGCCTGCACCGAGACGTCCAGGCCGCTGGTCGGCTCGTCCATGAAGACCAAGCGTGGTTCGAACACCAAGTTCCGTGCGATCTGTACCCGCTGGCGCATGCCCCCCGAGAAGGTCGCCGGAGTGTCGTCGATCCGCTCGGCCGGGATCTCCACCCGGCGCAGCCATTCTTCCGCTTTTGCCCGGATCTGCCCGTAATGGCGCCATCCGTTGGCCATGAGCGGTTCACCGACATTGCCGCCTGCGCTGACGTGCATGCGCAGTCCCTCGGCGGCGTCCTGGTGCACAAAGCCCCAGTCTGTGCGCCATAACCGGCGCACCTCGCGCTCGCTCAGGGTTGACAGTTCGAGCAGATCCTCGGGGGAACCGCCCGGACCGCCGGTTCCATCCGCGCGGGTCGTGCGGTACCTGATAGACCCTTCGTCAACGCTGAGGCGCTGGGACAGGATGCCCAGGAGGGTGGACTTGCCGGAGCCTGATTCGCCCACGACGGCCAGTACCTCGCCGGGCCACAGGTCGAAGCTCACGTTGCGGCAGCCGAAGCGGTCGCCGTAGCGGTGACCGGCGTCTGTCACGCTCAGCAGGGGCCTGTCGTCGTTCATGCTGTTACCTCGTTGGTGTCGTTGCGCTGCTGTGCGGTGTTTTCGCAGTGATCGGTGTCGGAGCAGGCGAACATGGCCCCGCCCTGGTCATCGATGATGATTTCGTCGAGGTACACCCCCGTGGATCCGCAGACCTCGCAGGGCAGGTCGAAGCGCTGGGGTTCAAAAGGGTAGTCCTCGAAGCCGAGGCTTTCCACATCGGTGTACGGCGGGATCGCGTATATCCGCTTCTCCCGTCCTGCGCCGAATAGCTGCAGTGCCGGGCTTTGGTGCATTTTGGGGTTGTCGAAGCTGGGCGTCGGCGAGGGCGCCATAACATACCGGCCGTTCACCAGCACCGGGTAGTCGTATGTCTTGGCGATGTGGCCGTACTTGGCGATGTCCTCGTAAAGCTTGACGTACATCAGACCGTATTCCTCGAGGGCATGCAGCCGTCGGGTCTCGGTTTCGCGCGGTTCCAGCATGCGCAGCGGTTCCGGGATTGGCACCTGGTAGACCAGGATCTGGTTTTCGGTCAGCGGGGTCTCGGGAATCCGGTGCCGCGTCTGGATGATCGTCGCCTGGTTCGTGCGGGTTGTGCTCCTAGCCCCTGCAACCTTCTCAAAGAAGGCCCGAATCGAGACAGCGTTGGTGGTGTCGTCTGCTCCCTGGTCGATGACCTTCAGGGTGTC
>DGBL01000099.1:0-10353 GCA_002384315.1 Micrococcaceae bacterium UBA4005
CATGAACTCCTGGATGTCGACGTCGGAGTCGGCGTGCGAGCCACCGTTGAGGATGTTCATCAGGGGTACTGGCAGGACGTGCGCATTGGGCCCGCCGAGGTAGCGGTAGAGCGGAAGCGCCGAGGACTCGGCGGCCGCGCGGGCGACGGCGAGGGAGACGCCGAGCATCGCATTGGCACCCAGGTTGGATTTGTTCTCGGTTGCGTCAAGGTCGATCATGGCCTGGTCGATGGCGCGCTGGTCCGCGGCGTCGAAGCCGAGGAGCGCGGGCTGGATCTGTTCGATCACGGCTTCGACGGCCTGCAGGACGCCCTTGCCCAGGTAGCGGTCTTTCTGCCCGTCGCGGCGTTCGTTAGCTTCGAAAGCGCCGGTGGAGGCCCCGGAAGGTACCGCGGCGCGCCCGAAAGTGTCGTCGTCGAGGAGGACCTCCACCTCAACGGTCGGGTTTCCGCGGGAGTCGAGGATTTCCCGTGCGTGAATGGCATCGATGATGGCCATGGACATGCTCCTGTTCATTGAGGTCAAAGGTGTGCAACTGGTAGGTCTGCGGCGTTGGGGACGCCCGCGCCAGGCAACGTCGGTGTCGGTTACTAGCCTAGTTCACTCGGCGCGGCTCTGGGGTTCCATGAAGGGCCCCCTCATGGCGACGGGCGCCGTCGGCGTGCACCGCGGGCCCGCTAATGGCGCCCTGATAGCGGCGCACGGCTGCGCGCAACGCCTGTTCCGGATCGATCCCGCCCCGCACCGCGGCCTCAGCGAGCGCGAAGATCTGGTCTCCGATCTGTTCCGCCTCCACGGGTTGCGCCGCTAGGGCTTCAGACTCGCCTTCAGCTGGGCTATCAGCTGACCCGGCGGCTGACCCGGCGGCGCGGGAAATGCTTTTCGCGGCCCAGGACAGCGCAGGCAGGTGGTGCGGCAGACCGGCGAAGACGGAATCACGTTCCGGATTTTCAGTTCGCTTGACCGAATGCCAGGTATCGACAATTTCCTCCACCGTGGCCGGAAATTCCGTCCGCAGCGTTCCGTCGGGATGGAACACGTGGGGGTTTCGGCGCACCATTTTCGCGCTCAGGCCATCGACGACGTCGGCCATGGCAAAGTCACCGCGTTCCTCCGCCAGCCGGGAGTGCACCACCACCTGCAGCAGGATGTCACCGAGTTCGCCCCGAACCGCTCCGCTGGCCGCTTCCCGCGCTCCGGGCTGTTCGAGGGCGTCGACCAGCTCATAACATTCCTCGATCAGGTACTCCACGAGGGATTCATGCGTCAGCGCCGCCGTCCACGGGCAGTGTTCCCGCAGCGCGGCGATGACCTCGATCAGCCGGTCCAAGTTCCTGCCTGCCTCGCCCATTTCGGGTTCCTAGCGCAGCGCGCTCTCGAACCCCAACGTAATATGTTCGGCCAGGACCTCGCGGTCCTCCAGCGGCAGGAAGGCTGCGTCGACGGCGTTGAGCGTGAGCTCAAGCAGATCACCGAGATCGTAGCCGAAGGTATCGATGAGCAGTTCAAACTCGCCGGTCAGTGTGACCCCGCTCATCAGACGGTTGTCGGTATTGACTGTGACCTTGAACCCGAGCTGGTAGAGCAGGTCGATGGGGTGGCTCTCAATATCGTCGCCGAATGCCTCGACTGCGCCGGTCTGGAGGTTCGATGAGGGGCACAGTTCCAGCGGAATGCCTCGGTCGCGGACCCACGCCGCCAACTGTCCGAGGTTGGCCAGGCCCACCTCGGCGTCGTCGCCGGTGTTGGAGTAGTCAATGGTGATGTCCTCGGCGATCCGCACCCCGTGCCCCAGCCGCTGGGCGCGGCCATGGAGCAGAGCATCGGCGATGCTCTCCAGCCCGGCGGCCTCCCCGGCGTGCACGGTGGCCGGAAAATGCTCCTGGGCCAGGTAGGTAAAGGCGTCAGCAAACCGGGAGGCCGGGAATCCATTTTCCGCTCCGGCGATATCGAACCCGACCGCGCCCTTGTCGCGGTGTCGAACCGCAAGTTCGGCAATTTCCTGGGACCGGTCGGCGTGGCGCATCGCGGTGATCAGCTGACCGACCTGGATGGCGTGGCCGGTTTCGAGAGCTGCCTCCACTCCCGCTTCGAGCCCTTCCTGCACCGCCTCGACGGTCTCGTCCAGGCTCAGACCCTGCGCGGTGTGCTGTTCCGGCGCCCAGCGGACCTCCGCGTAGACCACACCGTCCGCGGCGAGGTCTTCGACGAACTCCTGCGCCACGCGGGCCAGGGCCGAGCGGGTCTGCATCACCGCGATGGTGTGGTCAAAAGTCTCCAGGTAACGCACCAGGGATCCGGAATTGGCTGAGTCGCGGAACCACTGCCCCAGTTCTTCCGGGTCGGTGCTGGGCAGGGTGTGCCCGGCCTCGGCGGCCAGGGCGATGATGGTCTCCGGCCGCAATCCCCCGTCGAGGTGGTCGTGAAGCGAAACCTTCGGAAGGCTGCGGATGTCGAGGGCGGACGTTGTGGCTGTGGGCGCGGCAGTTGCCTGTTTCTCAATCACGGAATCAACACTACGCGAGGGCTTACCGGGGGGCGAGCGGCCGGCAGCGGCTAGGAGATGCGATCGATGACCAGCGGAGTCGGCTCCGAGGCTGTGGCGGAGATGACAACCGCGCCCTCGAGCGCCTGCAGCGCCCGGTCGAATTTTTCCGCGGTGTCGGTCAGCAAGGTCATCAGCGGATCTCCGGCCCGCACCCTCTCGCCCGGTTTGGCATGGAGCCGCACACCCGCCCCGGCCTGGACGACGTCCTCCTTGCGCGCCCTTCCAGCTCCGAGGCGCCAGGCGGCGACTCCGACGGCGAGCGCATCGAGGGAAGCCACGACGCCGTCTGCCGATGCGCGCAGCACCGTCGATTCCCGTGCCGTGGGCAGCGCGGCCCGCGGGTCACCGCCCTGCGCGGCGATCATCCGGTTCCATACATCCATCGCCCGGCCGTCACGCAGGGCCGCGGCAGGGTCCGCATCCCTGATCCCTGCGCAGGCGAGCATCTCCCCGGCGAGCCGGACGGTGAGTTCGACGACGTCGGCCGGACCGCCGCCTGCGAGCACCTCCACCGATTCCTGGACCTCAATGGCGTTGCCTGCCGTCAGCCCGAGAGGTGTGTCCATATTGGTCAGCAGTGCGACTGTATTGACTCCTGCGTCCTTGCCTAGCTCCACCATGGTGCGGGCAAGCTCCCGGGCCTGGTCCACGTTCTTCATGAATGCACCGCTGCCGACTTTCACATCCAATACCAAGGAGCCGGTTCCTTCGGCTATTTTTTTGCTCATGATCGACGAGGCAATCAGCGGGATGGATTCCACCGTTCCGGTCACGTCGCGCAAGGCGTAGAGTTTCTTGTCCGCGGGGGCCAGCCCTGCCCCGGCCGCGCAGATCACGGCTCCGACCTCCGCGAGCTGGCGCATCATCTCGGCGTTGCTGAGCTCTGCCCGCCACCCGGGGATCGACTCAAGCTTGTCCAGCGTGCCTCCGGTGTGGCCGAGTCCGCGGCCGGAGAGCTGCGGCACGGCTACCCCGAAGACCGCTACCAAGGGGGCCAGTGGGAGGGTGATCTTGTCCCCCACCCCGCCGGTGGAGTGTTTGTCGCTGGTGGGAACTCCGAGCGGGGTGAAATCCATCCGTTCACCGGAGGCGATCATCGCCGCCGTCCAGCGCGAAATTTCGGCCCGGTCCATTCCATTGAGCAGGATCGCCATGTTCAGTGCCGCCATCTGTTCGTCGGCGATCGCTCCTCGGGTATACGCGGCAATGGTCCAGTCGATCTGCTCGGCCGAAAGCGTACCCCGGTCGCGCTTGATGCGGATGATGTCGACGGCGTCAAACTGTTTACTCATTGGGTATGTTCCTGTTGATCGGTGCGGCGGCGGTAACCGCTGTGGAAGGGGTGCAGGTAGGGTGCGCGGGAGGCGTGGCTATTCCAGGTGTTGGGGACCGAACGCGTCCGGCAGCACTTGGTCGATGGTCCTGATCCCGGACACTGTCATGAGCAGCATGCGCGGGGCCCGGAACTCGTAGAGCAACTGGCGGCATCGCCCGCACGGCATCAGCGTGTTGCCTGCGCCGTCAACACAGGAGAAGGCAACGAGCCGACCGCCGCCGCTCATTTGCAGTGCGCTGACCAGCGAACATTCGGCACACAACGTCAGCCCATAGGAGGCGTTCTCGACATTGCAGCCCGAGACGATCCGACCGTCGTCAACCAGCGCCGCAGCGCCGACCGGGAATCTGGAGTACGGAACATAGGCCTGTTCCATGGCCGCCATGGCGGCCTGCCGCAATTCCTCCCAGGGGAGAGTCTCCGCGGTCCCTGCCCGAACGGTACCTTCAGGTGCTTGGTCCATGCTCAACCCTTCACATAGGGCAGACCGATGGCTCCCGGCGCACGTGAACGCCCCACCAGGCCTGCGACGGCGAAAATCGTGACCAGATAGGGAAGCATCCGCAGGAACTGGTCCGGGACCGGCGTTCCCAGCAGGGAGAGCACATTGGAGAGGTTGGTCGCGAAGCCGAACAGCAAGGCCGCGAAAAACGCACCGATCGGATTCCAGCGTCCGAAAATCAGCGCTGCCAGGGCAATATAGCCCTGGCCCGCGGTCATGTCCCGCCCGAAGCTCGATACCGAGACCAGCGTGAAGAAGGATCCCCCCACCCCGGCTATCACCCCGGCGAGTAGTACGTTGATGAAACGCCTGCGGTTCACGTTCACCCCAAGGGTGTCCGCAGCCTTCGGGTGTTCCCCGACAGCGCGGGTGCGTAGTCCCCAGCTGGTATGGAACAGACCAATATATACGACGGCGACGCTCACATACATCAGATAGCCCACGACGGTCTGCTTGAACAGGATCGGCCCGAGGATCGGAAGGTCGGCGAGGAACGGCACGGGCAGAACGGGCAGTCGCGGCGGGGAGTTCCAGGTGTCTGAATCGGCGCTGAGCACAGTGGAGAACAGGAACCCCGTCAGCCCGGACACCAGCACGTTCAGTACGACGCCGACGATCACTTGGTTGACCAGATACTTGATGCTGAAGACGGCCAGGACCAGGGACACCATGACTCCCGCCGCCGCTGCGGCCAGCAACCCGACCGCGGCGCTGCCGGAGAGGGATGCTGCCACGGCAGCGGCGAACGCTCCGAACAGCAGTTGACCCTCGATGGCGATGTTGATGACGCCGGAGCGTTCGCACAGCACACCGGAGAGGGATCCGAAGATCAGCGGCACAGCGAGCGTCACGGCCCCGGCCAGTAATCCGTACAAGGCAACGTTGGGTGTCCGGGCGCTGCCCACGACCCAGGTGAGGAACCCCAGCACGAAGAGCGCGGAGAAGCCTGCGAGCACCCACCCCGGTACCGGTTCGGAGCGGCGCACCGCGGCGAGCGCATACGCTGCCCCGGCCAGGAGAGTGAGGGCGCACATCCAGCCCACGAGCCGCGCCGAGAGCACCAGGTCCGGGAGGGCGATGACATCGTTGGGAGCCGAGAGCCGGAACGTGGCGGTGTTCCCGGGCGCCCCGATGGCGAACACAGCCACGGCCACCAGGGCGAGGACCGAGAGCAGGATCGGATTTTTCCAGGAGCGGATGCTGCTACCCGCGGCCGGGCCCGCTGCGCTGGTCGCGGTGATGGCGCTCATACTGCACCTCCCGTGGTCGCCGCAGCCGACAGGTTGCGCGGCGCGCGCGGCCCTAGCGCTGCGCCAGCAGTCGGGAGGCGGAAGAGCGCGCGCACCAACGGCGGCGCGGCGATGAACAGGACGATCAACGACTGCACCACGAGCACAATGTCGATACTCGTTCCCGTGGACGCCTGCATCGTCACCCCGCCTGCCCTGAACGCGCCGAAGAGCACGCCGGCCGCGAAGGTCCCCCACGGCGAAGACCTGCCCAGCAACGCGACGGTGATGGCGTCAAACCCGAAACTCGCAGCGACCCCGGAGGTGAGAACTTTTTCGGTCCCGGCCACCTGGGCCACTCCGGCGAGCCCGGCGAGTGCTCCGGCGATCGCCATAGCAGTGATGTATCCCTTCGTGACGCTGATGCCAGCGGTGCGGGCCGCGTGCGCGTTTGCGCCCACCGCCCGGAGTTCGAATCCAATCGTGGAACGGTTCAGCAGCCACCAGACGACGACGGTCGCCAGCACGGCCAGCACGAACCCCCAGTGCAGCCTGAATCCGGTACCGAGCAGCGGCGGATACAGCGCTGTCGCGTCCAGTTGCGGGCTGATCGGATTGGTGGACCCCGGCCGCTGGAATGCTGGGGTGCTGAGCAGGAAAAGAACGAGGTTCGCCGCTATATAGTTCAGCATGATGGTGACGATCACCTCGTGGGCGCCGGTCCGGGCTTTGAGCACTCCGACCAGGGCACCCCACAGCGCTCCGCCGATCATTCCTGCCGCGATAACGAGCAGGAGATGGAACCCCACCGGCAGGTGAAGGGTGAAGCCGACCCACCCGGCGAAGCTGGCACCGATCAGGATCTGGCCCTGGGCTCCGATGTTGAACAGCCCGGCGCGGAAGGCGAGCGCGACGCCGAGCCCGGCGCAAATCAGCGGCGTCGCTACCGTAAGCGTCTGGGTTAGCGGGTAGATCATCCGGGCGAACGTGTCTCCGCGCGGGTTGAAGACCGCTCCCTGGAAAAGTGCAATGTACGCTCCCGAAGCTGCCGACCACGCAGCACCGAGCAGATCCTGCGGCCGCGAGAAAAAATAGCCCGCCGTGGCGGCCACACGCTCGTCCGTAACGGCGATGAGCACCCCGCCGACGATGAGTGAGAGCATGACCGCGAGCACCGCGACCACCGCGTTGCCTGTCATGACGCGAGCCACGAGGCTGCTCTCCGGAGCGGGCGGATCCTGCGTGGTCACTGGGTTCCTCCAGATCGGTTTGGGTGTTGCGCTAGTGCTTCCTCCGCGGGCGTTCCCGCCATCATCAGGCCGAGCACATCCCGGGCGGTCCCCCCAGGGACGATTCCCATCAGCCTTCCGCGGTACAGCACGGCAATCCTGTCGGCGAGTTCAAGCACTTCGTCCAGTTCCGTGGATACGATCATCACCGGTGTTCCGACGTCGCGTTCGGCGACGATTCGTTGGTGTAGGAATTCGATCGAGCCGACGTCGACGCCCCGGGTGGGCTGGGAGGCGATAAAGAGTTTCAGCGGGCGGGAAAACTCGCGCGCCATGACGACTTTCTGCTGGTTTCCGCCCGAGAGGGTGCCCGCCGGCGCTGCCGCGGATTCGGTGCGGATATCGAATTCGGCGATTTTTTCCGCCGCGTTTTTGGCGATCAGCGAAGGCCTCATGGCGAGGCCCCGGGCGAAGGGGGCGTGGCTGTACCGGTTAAGGATCAGGTTCTCGGCCACCGTGAATGAACTGACGAGCCCGTCGACGTTGCGGTCCTCGGGAACGAAGCCGACCCCCGCATCGATGATCTCCCGGGTGCTCCGGCCGATGAGCTGCTGGCCATCGAGCATGATGGAACCGCTCACATGGTCCTGCAGGCCCATGATGGCTTCGGTGAGTTCGGTCTGTCCGTTGCCCTGCACCCCGGCGACGGCGAGAATCTCGCCCCGGGCTATCCCGAAACTGAGGTTCTCGACCACCCGCTGCCCGTGGGCGGAGGTGACGCTCAGCCCGTCCACGACAAACGTTCTCTCCCCCGGGACCGCCACCGTTTTCTCCAGGGTGAGGCTGACCGCGCGGCCGACCATCATGGAGGCGAGCTCCGCGGTAGGCGCGGACGGATCAGCCTGGCCTACTACCCGGCCGCGCCGGATGACGGAGATAACGTCTGAGACTGCCTTGACCTCGCGCAACTTGTGGGAAATGAAGACGATCGATTTGCCGTCAGCCTTGAGCTGGGCGATGATCGCGAGCAGCTCATCGGTCTCCCTGGGAGTCAGTACCGCGGTGGGTTCATCGAGGATGAGCACCTGGGCGTCCCGAACGAGCGCCTTGATGATTTCGACGCGTTGCTGGACACCGACGGGAAGCTCCTCGACGATCGCATCCGGATCGACGTCGAACCCGTATTGCGTGGAAATCTCGATGATGCGCGCGCGCGTCTGCTCCAGGTCGAGCCACCCCAGGGACGTCGAACTCTCCTTACCCAACGCCACATTTTCGGCCACGGTGAATACCGGAACCAGCATGAAATGCTGATGGACCATCCCGATGCCCGCGGCCATCGCTTCCCCTGGTCCGTTAAACACCACGGGGTGGCCGTCCACAAGGATCTGACCCGCCGTGGGCTGATACAGGCCGTAGAGGACGTTCATGAGGGTCGATTTCCCGGCACCGTTTTCGCCCAGCAGGCTGTGCACCTGGCCCGCTTCCACCACGAGGTCAATGCTGTCGTTGGCCAGCAGGGAGCCGAACCGTTTGGTGATGCCGATGAGTTCGAGTTTCACGAACCAGCCCGCCTGTTCTTTGCGTGTCTTTACGTCGGATCCAGCTAAAAGGTACCCGGCACAACGCCGAGGAACCGCTTTTCCCCCGCTGCTGGATCCAGCTGCGGGGGAAAAGCGGTTCGCCTGGCTGTCGTGTTACTTGGGGCTTGCCGCGGATTCGACCGTGAGCTCGCCGGAAATGATCTTCGCCTGGATCTCCTCGAGCTGTGTCTGCAGCTCCGCAGGCACGTTCTTTTCCTGGTCGTGGAAGGGTGCCAGCGCCACACCCCCGTTTTCGAGGGTCCCCACGTAAGGTGTGTTGTCGAAGTCGCCCTCGACGTCGGTGCGGATAACTTCCTCCACAGCGTCACCCATGAGCTTCATGACCGAGGTAAGGATGACGTCCTGGCCCTTGCCTGCGGTTTCGAAACCGTCCGAGTCCACCCAAATCACTTTGGCGTCCGCGCCGGACGCATTGGCCTCAGTCACGGCGTCGATCGTGCCCAGGCCCACCGGACCGGCGACAGGCATGATGATGTCGGCCCCCTCGTTGATGAAGTTCTGGGTGTTGGTTTTACCCGCGGCCTGGTCGTCAAACCCGCCGATGAAGGTTCCATTCTGGGTTTTCTTGTCCCAACCCAGCAGCTGGACGTCGGCGCCGTTCTGCTCGTTGTAGTAATCCACCCCGTCGGAGAAACCATCCATGAAGATGGTCACGGTCGGGATATTCAGTCCGCCAAACGTGGCAACCTTGCCAGTCTCGCTC
Source organism: Micrococcaceae bacterium UBA4005 (assembly GCA_002384315.1). Taxonomy (GTDB): domain Bacteria; phylum Actinomycetota; class Actinomycetes; order Actinomycetales; family Micrococcaceae; genus Arthrobacter_D. Next base: position 9,152 of record DGBL01000099.1, read on the forward strand.
ACTCCAGCGGCAGCGAACCCGGCGAGGAAAGCGGCCTGCGCGGTGTCGTAGACAATCGGCTTGACGTTGGGAAGATCGATCGAACTGTCATCGACGATCGTGAAATTCTGGTCGGGCGCAGCTTCCGCTGCCGCCTTGGTGGTGTCGGCGAGCAGGAATCCTACAGTGATGGTTAGGTCGCAACCAGCCTGGACCATGCTGTCCACATTCGGTCCAAAGTCGGTCTCCGCCTGCGATTCGGCCTGGTTGATCTTGATCCCAAGATCCGCTTCGGCCTTTTTGAGCCCCTCGTAGCTGGACTGGTTGAAGGAGCGGTCATCGAAACCGCCGGAGTCCGAAACCATGCAACCGAGGTAGTCGACGGCCTCTGCCGTGGGGCTCGCGCCAGCGTCCTCCGCAGGCGGCGCGGCACAGGCGCTGAGCACCAGTGCGGACACGCCGAGAACGACGGCGGAGAAGCCGGTGGGACGAATTGTACGCAGTGATTTATTCAAAGTTCCTCCAGAAAGAAAGTAGCCCCACGCTGTTCCTCGGCCGGTGAGTGTCCGCCTCAGGGATGCTCTCGCACCCCAGGCTCTGTTTTCACTGATCCACTGTAGTTCGATCATGTCGTGGCACTGGCGACGCCGTCGGCGCCACACTATGGCACTACTGTAACCGGCCGTGATCCGGGACACTACTGCCTACGGGGGCCTTCGTGTTTTTTCGGCCGATCGTTGGGGATTCGTTACCAGCCCCGGCCGGCCACGGCCGCAGCTGGTAGCGCCGCCGCGATAGCCCCGCAGCGTTAGTGCCGCAGGCCTAGGACAGCCCGCAGCGCGGCAGCCGCCATCACTCGGATCCCGCAGGCGATAGCGTGCTCGTCCGGTATGTAGTCGCCACGGTGCAGGTCATAGGTCTCTCCCCCGTGCGATCTGGTGCCCAGGCGCATCATGGCTCCGGGCACTTCCTGCGTCATCCAGGCGAAGTCCTCGCCCCCCATCGACTGCGGAGTCAGGACGACGGCGTCGGGGCCCAGTTCCGCGCGGGCTGCAGCTTCAAGCAGTGCCGTCTCCGCCTCCGAGTTGATCACCGGCGGAACTCCGCGGATGTGTTCAAGCTTGACGTCCACCCCGAACGGCGCGGCCACCTGCCGTACCGCGGTATCGAGCAGTTCGCCCGCCGATTCCCAAGCCTCTCCGTCGAGGCAGCGCATGGTGCCG
>DGBL01000099.1:10395-13573 GCA_002384315.1 Micrococcaceae bacterium UBA4005
GGTCAGGTGCGGGCGGGAGGTGTGGCCGCCACGCCCGGAGAGCTCAACCCGGACAGTGTCCGAGGCGGAGGTGATCGCTCCGATGCGCGTTCCCACCTGGCCGACGTCGATCCTCGGGTCGCAGTGCAGCGCGAGGATGCGCGGGACGCCGTCCAGCACGCCCTGGGCGATGACCTCCAGTGCCCCGCCGGGAATCATTTCTTCGGCGGGCTGGAAAATGACCCGGACCGTGCCGCCCAGCGGAACCTCTGTATGGATGGCGCGAAGCACCAGCGCCACCCCCAGCATCACGGTGGTGTGGATGTCGTGCCCGCAGGCATGGGCTATGCCTTTGTTGACTGAAGAGTAGGGCAGGTTGGTAGCTTCCACGATGGGCAGCGCGTCGATGTCGGCGCGCAGTCCGATGCGCAACGGACCGGACCCAATGTCAACGTACGCCCCGGAATTTTCGAGCCGGACCGGGGTGAGTCCAACAGCTTCGAGCTGCTCGACCACACGATCGGTCGTGCGGTATTCCTTATAGGAAAGTTCAGGGTGCGCGTGGATGTCCCTGCGGAACCGCGTGAGTTCCTCGAGCATGGGGGCCAGCCATACGCCAATATGGGGGACGGTCTTCAACTCGGGGCGATTCGTCTGCACAGCCACCAGCCTAGCCACCCTGCCTGTCCGTCCGCGCATTCGGGCCCGGGAGGTTGCTACAGAACGTCGATATCGCCGCTGGCCCGCAAGTGTTCAACGGCGCTCTTGACTTCCTGGGCATGTTCCTTGGTCGTGACCAACAGGGCATCCTGGGTATCGACAATGACGACGTCGCGAATTCCGATCAGCGCAATCACCCGTTTAGTATCGGAGACCACGATCCCGGAGGCATTCTCGGAGAACACCCGGGCGCCCTCGCCCATGACAGTCATCTCGCTGTTTTCCGCCGCCGGATTCAGCCGTCCGATCGCGGCGAAGTCGCCGACGTCGTCCCAGCTGAAGGTGCCGGGGATCATGGCGACGTCCCCCGCGGCGGCCGCCGGCTCCGCGACGGCATAGTCGATGGCGATCTTGGGCAGGCCCGGCCATACGTCGCGGGCCACTTCCGCCCGCGCGGGGGTATCCCAGGCTGCGGCGATCCGCATGAGTCCGGTGTGCAGTTCGGGTTCACTGGCCTTCAGGTGGCTCAGGATCAGCGCGACGGGCGCCACGAACATGCCAGCGTTCCAGCTGTAATTCCCCGATTCCAAGTAACCGTCCGCGACTGCCTCGGAGGGTTTCTCCACGAACTCGATCACCGCATGGGCGCTCGGGGCCCCCGGGATCTGCAATGGCTCCCCGGTACGGATATACCCGAACCCGGTCGACGGGTGCGTCGGTTCGATGCCGATGGTCACGATGTACCCGTGGGCGGCGGTGTGGATCGCCTCCCGGACGGCAGCCTGGAAGAGATCCGTCGGGGAAATCACCTGATCGGCGGCAAAGGAGCCCAGGATGATCTCCGGATCGCGCTGGTAGAGGATCGCGGCGGCAAGTCCGATCGCGGCTGCTGAATCCTTCGGTTCGCTTTCGAGTACCAGGTTATCCTCAGCGATTTCCGGCAGTTGGGCCAGCACCGCGGGCCGGTGGACAGTTCCGGTGACAACCATGATGCGCCCGTCACATAAGGGCCGGAGACGCTCGTACGTAGCCCGGATGAGCGTGCTGCCGGAACCTGTCAGGTCATGCAGGAACTTCGGCGCGGCCGCGCGCGAGAGCGGCCACAGCCGGCTGCCCGTGCCACCGGCCGGGATCACACCGTAAAAACGTTCCAGGACGCTGTCCTCGTAGTCGGTCGTAGCCTTTGCAGTAGTCACTCTTCCCACGTTAGACCACCCGTCCGCGCTGCCGGTCCAGCCTAGATTGGCAGCCCGTGGGATCCCGCGGCATCTCCGGTGATTTTTCCCGTGGTTTCTTCCGTGGGAGCGACTGTAAACAATGTCACAGGGTAGGGGACCCTAAATTGAACCGGCGCGGTCAGTTGCCTAGATTATCCTTGACTGAAGAGTGCTCTCGCACCGGCGTCGTTCCAGCGTGGAAACCACGCTAGCGCCCGTGCGATGCAGGGAGGTAAATTCAATGCCGAAGACACCAGCAGGCACCCTCTACCGCGGCCGTGAAGGCATGTGGTCCTGGGTGGCTCACCGCATCACCGGAGTAGTGATTTTTTTCTTCCTCCTTGTGCATGTGCTTGACACATCCCTCGTGCGGGTATCGCCGGAAGCCTACGACGCCGTGATCGGCGCGTACAAGAACCCGATCATGGGACTGGGTGAACTTGGACTGGTCGGCGCGATCGTCTTCCACGCCTTCAACGGGTTGCGGGTGATCCTGGTGGACTTCTGGAAGAAGGGCCCGGCCTACCAGCGCCAGATGTTGTGGGCCGTCGGCGTGCTGTGGGCCCTCACCATGATCGGCTTCTCGATCCGCCACCTTTCCATCGTTTTCGGAGGTCACTGACGCCATGGGAGTTCCCCTTATTGAAAGTCCCCGCTCCGGACGGATGTCCCCGGGCTACACCAGGAGCAGCACCTCGAAGGGAAACTTCGAGCTGTACGCGTGGCTGTTCATGCGTTTCTCCGGCGTCGTCCTGGTGGTGCTGATCTTCGTCCATCTCTGGGCGAACCTGATTGCCGGGGACGGAATCAGCGGCATCGACTTCGGCTTTGTCGCAGGCAAGTGGGCCAGTCCGCTCTGGCAGATCTGGGACCTCACCATGCTGTGGCTGGCCATGCTGCACGGCACCAATGGCGTGCGGACGATCATCAACGACTATGCGGAGAGGAACACGACCCGAATGGGGCTCAAGGGCGTGCTGTACACCTCGGCTGTGGTCATCATCGTCCTCGGCACTCTGGTGATCTTCACCTTCGACCCGTGCCCCGTGATTGACGGCGTGGCAACCGTGGCTGACTACTGCCCGGCATCCTGACCCACAGCGGCTCGGCGCCGATGCCGAGGCAGTCCGCGGGCGAATGCCGCATCAATTGGTTCCGACAGAAAGAGCGACAAGCATGCAGGTCCACAAGTACGACGTCGTCATAGTAGGCGCCGGTGGCGCTGGCATGCGCGCGGCCATCGAATCCGGCCAGCGCGCTAAAACCGCTGTGCTCACCAAGCTGTACCCGACCCGATCCCACACCGGCGCGGCCCAGGGCGG
>DGBL01000191.1 GCA_002384315.1 Micrococcaceae bacterium UBA4005
CAGACCGGTTCGCGCAACTGTCCCACCCAGCGCCGCGGCCATGGCCTGGAAGCCGTAACAGATACCCAGCACGGGCACCCCGGCGTCGAACAATGCCGGATCAACCCGGGGCGCCCCGTCGGCGTATACGCTCGATGGTCCGCCGGAGAGAATGATGGCCACCGGGTTCTTGGCCAGCAGCGCCTGCGTACTGATGGTGTGGGGGACAATCTCGGAATAAACGTCCGCTTCACGCACTCGACGGGCGATCAGCTGCGCATACTGCGCGCCAAAATCCACCACTAGGACGGGCCGTTGTTCAGTGCTGGGATTAGGGATGCTCACCCGTCAACACTAGTCGTTGCGGGCTGTCCTGCGCATCTTGTGACTGCGGCCCGGGCCATGCCTGCACCGGGCACAACCGGGGCTGGCGCATGACACGCGGGGGTGTTCAATACCGGCTTTCGGCTTCAGGATGGGCGGCGAGTTCTTCCTCAGCCTGGCGGTGCACGCGTCGTTCCACCACGAAGGACAAGAAGGGCACCACCCCGCCCAGTGCGATGAGCACGAACCTTCCGAACGACCAACGCATCAACTGCCAGAGCCTGAAGTCGGCGATGAGGTAGACCACATACAGCCAGCCATGGACGATCAGCACCGCACGCGAAAGGTTGATTCCTCCGGCCGCACCCGCTGAATCCTTGCCGATCAGCGCCAGCGCCCCCTCGGCAGAACCTGCCACAATGTGCGAACCGTACCCGTACGCGGCGATCATTTCCACGACGACAAGAAGCAGCATGACACCGGTGGCATAGGCGAGAAGCTTGTAAAAACTAAGGGCGGAGCGGATCTGCGCCGTGGTGCCGCCGAATCGTCTCCGGGCTGTTCCGCCGGGCGCAGGGGCGGTCTGGTTTTCGGGATTCATTCTCGGTTCCTTCACGTTGTGACCTTAGCGGACGGGGGCGGCTGGGCAAGCCCCGCAGCAGCATCCGCGGCGTCTTCGCCTTCCCGCCGGTGATCGTCGGCGACCAGGCGCCACCAGAGGAAGAACGCGAATCCGGCAAAGACTGCCCATTCGGCGGCATAGAAAATATTCAGCCAGTTCACCGGTGTGTCCTGGGGCTGCGGCCCGACTGCAACTGCCTCAACGGGCGCAACGGGCGCGACCGCTGCGCCGTCCACCGTAGTGCTGGTGGGCACGACAAAACCTGCGTAGGTAGGCAGGTCCCAGAGGTTGGTCAGTTCCGCCGCTGACAGGCTGCGCACCTGGCCGCTCACTGGCTGCTCTGGTACTGGCGCCTCGGTCGGTAGCAGCCGTCCGACGACGACGGCGGCTCCCTCCGGCTCGCCGAGCGCATCGGCCGCGTCGGCGTCGGGCACCCAGCCGAGCACGATGGGGATCACTGTCATCCCGCCGTCCGCCGGGCCGGTTCCGTCGCCGGTTCCGTCGCCGGTTGCGTCGCCGGCCGCTCCGGCTGCTGCCGGGCTGACGGCAAAGGCGGAGATAATCCAGAATCCTTCTCGCTCTGCCTGCATCCGGTTCTGGACGAGTAGCCGCGTGTCCTGGACGAAATGTCCCTCCATGCGCACCATCTGGTCGGCGACAGACGCTGTCATGGCAGTCCCCGGGGCGAAGACCGAGGTGAGCGGCAAAACTTCCTCCGTGGCGGTAGGCGGCGGAGGCGGCGTGGGGCGCGATTGGCTGAATTGCCACTGGCTCAGCAGGACGAACCCCGCAGCAAGTCCCATGGCAAGGATCAACGAGAGAATCCATCGGGGCTTGAGAGCTGTCTTGAGCACCCCTTAACGGTACGTCCTGCAGTAAGGGAAGCACGAATGGGGTCCGGTAACGTTGCACGGGAATACGAGCCTCCACCCGAGGGCCGCGGGTCCACGCGGTCCTCTTAGCAGTCGTCTTAGCGGTCGTGGAAGATCAGCGAGGAGTTGATCAGCTCGGCAATCACTTCTGTGTCGTGGGCACGGCGCAACGACTCGCGGAAGTTTTCCTTGAACAGGCTCCGGGCGATGGTGGCCAGCACTTCAAGATGCTGGGAGAAGGACTGCGCGGGCGTGGCCATGAGCAGCACGAGCGTGGCAGGACCATCCACGGCCCCGAAATCGAGACTGTGCCCGTACTTGGTGATGCCGACGGCGATCGACGTCTCGGTCACGAATTCGCTGCGCGCGTGGGGCAACCCGACTCCACCGGGAAGCCCGGTTGCCATCTGGTGCTCGCGGGCATTGACTTGCGCGAGGAACCCGTCCAGATCGGAGATCCTGCCGCTCGAATACAGCCGCTGCGCAAGCTGGGCAGAAGCGTCCTGCCGGGAGCCTGCCTCCATCTCGAGAATGACCAGGTCCGGCGTAGTTAGCTCGACATCGTGCAGGTCGAGGAACATATCACTCACGAAAGACCTCTCATTGGTGGTCGCGACCGCCACCTAGCTTAGCGGGACAATATCTTCGGCACCCATTCGCGCACTGTCCGCGGAGACGTCATCAGGCTGTTCCTGGCTCAGCCGCTCGGCCTCGACCCGAGCAAGGTAGTGCTTGACTTCACGTTCCACCTGCTGCTTGCTCCATCCCAGCAGCGGACCCATCAGCTCGGCGACCACGGGCGCCGCGGAAACACCCCGGTCCCAGGCCTCAATGGAAATACGCGTGCGGCGCGTCAGGACATCATCGACGTGGCGGGCATTTTCGTGGCTTACTGCGAAAACAACCTCGGCAGCAAGATAGTCATCGGCGCCGGGCAACGGTTCCGCCAGCGCCGGATTTTCCTTGATCGCTGCAAGTAGCAAGTGCGCCTGCGTA
>DGBL01000054.1 GCA_002384315.1 Micrococcaceae bacterium UBA4005
GCCGGACCCCCTTGCCGTACATGTGCACCTTGGCCTGGGGGTCCCTGGCCATGATGTGCCGGTAGGCCGGGTAGAGCTCGGGGTAGTCGCCGCCGAGGACGTTGGCCATCGCCGTCCACGGAGCGTGGGGTCGCGGGTCGCCCAGCGGCAGGTCGAGGACCGCCGGCAGGTGCTGCTCGAACTGGCCGGTGACTGAGCCGTCCATGGTCCAGTGGCCCGAGTTGTGCGGGCGCATGGCAAGTTCGTTGATCAGGAATCCAGCTGGCGTGCCCGGGGTTTCGAACATTTCCACTGCCATGACTCCGGTCACACCGAGTTCCTGGGCAATTTTCACGGCCGCGGCCGTGGCTGCGGCCGCGGTGTCGGGGGAGAGGTCCGGAGCCGGGGCGATCACCTCGTCGCACACCCCGTCGATCTGGATGGAATGGACCACCGGCCATGTCCGCACCTGGCCGGAAGGAGTGCGGGCCACCAGTACGGAAAGCTCCCGGGTGAAACGCACATGCTCCTCGGCGAGCAGCTCGCCGCCGGTGAACCACTCGGCCGCCGCGTCCACCTCCGCCGCAGACTCAATAACCATGACGCCCTTGCCGTCGTATCCGCCGCGCGGGGTCTTCAGGACCACCGGCCAGCCTGTGCTGCGGCCAAATGCGTCCAGCTCGGCGGACGAACGCACCGGCGCCCACCGGGGGTTCGGCAGTCCGAGACGTTCGACGGCGGCGCGCATCAGTAGTTTGTCCTGGGCATGGACCAGCGCTTCCGGAGGAGGCTGGATGTTCACTCCGCGCGAGCGCAGCTCCGACAACAGGTCGGTAGGCACATGTTCGTGGTCGAAGGTGAGCACGTCCACGCCGGCGGCGAACTCAGCCAGCGTGTCCAGGTCGGTGTAGTCACCGACCGTGCTGCGAGCCACGGCTCCGGTCGCGGAAACCCCGGGGGCTTCAGCAAGGACCCGCAGTTCGAAGCCCAACTCCACGGCGGGCGCCGCCATCATCCGGGCCAGCTGGCCACCGCCAATTACACCTATTACGGGAAAAGTCACTTCCCTAGGGTACCTACCCCGGGGCCGATTCCCCGGATCGGCCCTGCCACTGTGACCGGTTGCCCGTACCCGCCCAGGCCGGGCGGGTACGGGTCCGCTTAGGAAACCCACAGCCGAGGGCCGTAAAATGATCGCTCACCCCTAACCGTGGAGGTCGGATTGGCAACACTGATTGATCGCATCAGGGGACTGGCCTCCCTTTTTTGGCGTGAAGTGGCGAAGTTCGGGGCCGTGGGCGGCGTCGCATTCGTGATCGACAACGGCATCTTCTGGTATCTGCTCAACGGGCCAATGGCGGACAGCGAGGTCAAGGCCCGGTTCGTCTCGGCATCGGTGGCCACCATCTTCGCCTGGGTCGCCAACCGCTATTGGACGTTCCGGCACCGGCGGCAGGCCAACGCCGCGCGTGAGCTGGGGATGTTCGTGCTGATCAATGTGATCGGCATGGTCATCGCGGCGGGCTGCGTCTGGATTGCCAAGTATCCCTTCGACGTCACGGACCGCGCCACGCTCTTCCTCGCCGGGGTCCTGGGCACCGTGCTGGCAACGATCGTGCGGTTTGTGGCCTACCGGTTCTGGGTTTTCAACGCCGAGCTCGACCAGGAACCGGAATTCAGCCACGACCATGAACTGCTCAGTTCCGCTGCGGCTCCGCCAGCCCGCAGTCTGCCGGACTGACGCCCGGCTCCGGCCGACTACGACTCAGCGGCGTTCGGTCACCCGTTCGCCAGCAAGCAGCGAGTCCGTGACCGGAACGCCGGGGCCCACCAGGACCAGCGTGCCGTCCGCCTGCCAGACCGCGAGAGCCGAGCCGAGCACCATTTCCAGCGGACGGGTGGCTTCCATGAGCACCACACTGGCCACGGGCGGTCGACCTCCCCCCAGCTCCACTAGTGCATCGAACCCGAATTGCCGGTCCGCCAGCAATAGCGAGCGCCCGGCCGGTAGCGGGGCCTGGTCCATGAACACGTCACCCTGGGAGCGCACCTCAGCCATGTAGTCCATGGCGTCCGCGGGCAGAGCGCCCGACCAGCGCAGAGCCAGCGCCCCCAGTTCGACGAGCACCAGGTGCACCTCCGCGGTCCCCGAGGCAGCAATATCACCCGCCGACGCGGTACCGCTGGCGGAAACTAGGACGGTGGTGCCGTCGCTGGCACCGCCGTCCGGGATGCTTTCGTTATGGCTGCCGGATCCGACGGCGCTCACTGTCGCGCCGATTTCCCAGGCCGCCAGGGCCCAGACCATGGTCTTCCAGTGGACCGGCAGGTCGAGGACGATGCGGCTTCCCGCTCCAGCGTCGAGTTCGTCGACCAGGAGGTTGGCCGTCTTGGCGACCCAGTTATCGAGCACCCGGCCGGATAGCTCAATCCGTCCATCCGGTCCGTACCAGACCAGCCGCGGCGAAGACTCGCCCTTTTCCCGCAACCGGGCGACGATGGCGGATGGGGTGGAAAGATTTCCCATAGCGTGAATTTCCTTACTGGTGCTGGTGCTGGTCTCGAGCCCGCGGGGGGCGTGCCGGCAACGGCGCCAGGCGCCGACTGTGGCCAAAACATAACGGTACGGGAGCTCAGCGTGGCGTGCTCAGTTTTTTCGTAGGAACTCTATAAGATTCCCGCCACCGCTTGACTCTGCATAGATTACACGCGTGTAATTAGATATCGGATTTGTTTCAGCACGCCGCACAGCGCGTCCTTGAAGCCGATGCTGAAACTGGAATACCGGAAGGGCTGGCCATGGGGAACGCAGAACGCACTCAGGAACTACCAAGTATCGCGGCGCAGGCTTCGGCGCGGTACGGCTCCCGGGGAGTGCCCGAGGACTGGTACCTCGACCCGGCCGATCCGGACGCCGCGCAGCGGTACCGCGAGGAAAGCCGGACCTCCCTCGAAGACCAGGCGACGGCGTTCCTCGCCGAACACGAGGCGCTCGCCGACCTGGAGAGCGGGACCGCCAGCCCCTCGGCACTGCTGCTCTTCCCCTCGCGCAGCGATCCTTCACGCTCCGATGAGGAGCAGGTTGCGCCGCCAGCGCCGCTGGAAGCCGGAACCGCCCAGCCTGCTTGGATCGGGATGCCGCTCACATCCGGGGTGTTCGACGACGAAGGCGAGCTTGGGTGGCAGGCTGACGCACTCTGCGCCCAGACTGACCCCGAGGCATTTTTCCCGGAAAAGGGCGGTTCCACCCGCGACGCGAAAAAGGTATGCGGAGCGTGCACAGTGCGCGCCGAGTGCCTGGAATATGCGTTGGAAAGTGACGAACGGTTTGGCATTTGGGGTGGTCTCTCCGAGCGCGAACGGCGCCGGTTGCGGAAGCGAGCAGTCTGATTCTGCTCCAATTGCGCGTCACCGCCGTCGTTGTGTCCCACAACGGTGAGCGTTTCCTTCCGCATACCCTGGAGGGCCTGCGGCACCAGACCCGTCCGGCGAATTTCCACGTTGGAGTCGACGCCGGCTCGAGCGACAGCTCCGCATCCATCCTCCAGTTGGAACTTCCCGTGGGCAGCCCCGTGGTCGGATCGAGCGCGCGCGCGGGATTCGGCCAGGCGGTGCGGACGGCGCTGGCGAAGATCCCCGCCCAACGCGAGCCAGCCTCCGGTTCCGAAAACCAGGACTGGCTCTGGCTACTGCATGATGACTCAAAACCAGAGCCCACAGCGCTGGAGGAATTGCTGCTGGCTGTGGAGCGTGCGCCCTCGGTTACCGTGGCCGGTTCCAAGCAGGTCGCCTGGAACAACCCCCGCGAACTAGTCGATGTCGGTCTGTCCATTAGCCGCTGGGCGGAGCGGTTGACGCTGATCGACGTCGATGAACTCGACCAGGGTCAGTACGACGCTCGCAGCGATATGTTTGCGGTCAATTCTGCTGGCATGCTCATCCGACGCGACGTCTGGGATGCCCTCGGCGGGTTCGACCCCGCGCTGCCCGGAGTCGGCGACGACGTCGACTTTTGCTGGCGCAACCGCCTTGCCGGGCACCGTGTGGTGGTGGTGCCGGCTGCCGTGGTGCGCCATGCCGGGCACCGGGAAAACTCCGCGGCGACTCCGGTTGCCGCCCGGCGCGCCGAAGTCTACCTGCGCCTGAAGCATGCAACTTGGTGGAAGGTTCCGTTCCTTGCTGTGGGCGCGGTGCTCGGCGGGCTGGGCCGTCTGGTGCTGGGTCTGCTGGGGAAGGACCCCGGGTTCGGTGCCGGGCAGTTCCTGGCCAGCCTTGCCGGGGTCTTCAACCCGATCGATCTGTTCCGGGGGCGCAGACTGGCACGCCGCAGCCGCAAACTTCCGCGCCATGTTCTTCGCGGGCTGCGCACGCCCCGCCGGGAAGTATGGTCCCACCGCCGCTCGGTGGTCGAGGCCTTCACCGCCCGGGGCGCCTATGCGGGCAGTGACGCCCAGCGCGGTACCGAAGAAGACGTGCCAAGTAATGACAGTAATGACGATTTCGCCGCCCTGGGTGCCCCGGCCCAGGCCTGGGTCGGCGTAGGAGCAGTCGCCTCGTTCGGCCTGCTTCTGGCCGCCTCGCTTGGCGGGTTGCACCGACTGCTGGGCGCACCGGCCCTCGCTGGTGGAGCGCTGCTGCCGCTGTCTCCGACGTCGCGGCAAATCTGGGAGCACGCCTCCGCTTGGTGGGTCACCCTCGAAGCCGGGTACGCAGCCCACGGCGACCCCTTCGCGTATGTGCTGTGGATCCTTTCCCTGGTGGGGTTGGGCAACGGGAATGCCGCTGTGGTCGCAATGCTGTTCCTCGCGCTGCCGCTGGCGGGGCTGAATGCATGGTTAGCTGCCGGTGCGTTGACGCGCTCGCGCGGGCTACGGCTTTGGGCCGCGTTCTTCTGGGCAGCAGTTCCGGCACTACAGATCTCGCTGGGCAGCGGGCGGCTCGGCGCCGTGCTGGCCCATGTGTTCCTCCCGCTGGTGCTGCTTGGCATTGTGCGGGCGCTCGGATCTGCCCTGGCCCATAACAAGCCCGGCGAGATGATCCTCAAGCCTGGAGTTAACCGAGTGCCGAGCTGGACCGCCGCAGCCGCGACCGGGCTCCTGCTCGCCGCCGTGACAGCCTCCGCGCCTGCCCTACTCATCCTTGCGGTGCCCGGAGTGCTGGCAGCAACGCTGGCTTTCCGCCGACGCGGCCGCACCTTATGGTGGAGCCTGTTGCCGCTGGTGGCGCTGTTCCTGCCGTTCGCGGCGTCGGCGACCGATGAACCGCGCGGGGTCTTCGCTGATCCGGGCGTTCCGCTTGCCTTCCAGCCCGCCGAACTGTGGCAGCAGGTCCTAGGATTCCCGGTCCTGTTCGATCCCGCCGCGGTGCCCCCGATTCTCGCCTTCCTCCCGGCCGGGCCCTGGTCCCTCGTCGCAGCGCTACTGATCGGCGCCCCCGTGGTGGTGCTCGCGGCGGTTTCACTCTTCCTGCCCGCCGCCCGGCGAAGCGGCGTCCGGGTGGCGTGGAGCGTCGCCACCGCCGCGCTCGTGCTCAGTGTGGCGTCGTTGTTCGTGCCGACCGCGGCCGGAAGCACCTCCATGATCACCGCGTTCACCGGCCCTTTCGTCTCGACTTTTTCGCTCGCGATGCTCTCCGCAGCCCTGCTCGGCGGCGAGGCGATCCTCCGTTCGGCCCAGGCACGTGCGGAGCGTAACGAAGCACCGCGAGCCGCGCGCCGAACCTTGACCGCGGCCGCCGCGGTCTTGCTCGCGCTCGGACCCGCGATGAGCCTCGGGCTGTGGATTGCCACGTCACCTGGCGCCGGATTCGGTGGGGAAAACCTGGTGCAGGCCAGCGCACCGCGCACGCTCCCTGCTACCGCAGCCGATCGGGGCAACGGCGCGGACCGCACCCGCACCCTCGTACTGCGGATCGACGCCGAGGACAAGGTCAGTGCTGCGCTGATGCGCGGCAGCGGCACAACCCTGGATTCGTTGTCGCAGCTATTTGCGGCCCGCACCCTCAGCGGACCTCCGGGAGCGGTCACGCTCCGCGCGGACGACGACGCCACAGCGGCGGTGCGCCGGTCGGTCGCAGCGATCGTGGCCGGTTCCGGGGTGGACCCCCGCGAAGACCTCCGCGCCCTGGACGTCGGTTTCGTGGTCCTGCAGCAGTCGGATACAGCCGCGGAGTTGCTCGCTGGGCGGCTCAATTCGGTGCCCGGGCTCACCGCGGTCGGCAACACCGACACCGGCTGGTTATGGCGTGTCACCGCGCCGACGCTCGGTACCGGCGCTGCGGATCCCGCCGGGTTGACGGCGCGGCTGCGCACAGTCGATGCTGACGGACGAACCGAGCACCTGCTCGCAGCGTCCACTGTGGAGGCGACCAGCATGGTCCCGGCCGGTGCCGAGGGCCGCAGGCTGGTCCTGGCCGAACGTGCGAACCAGGGCTGGAGCGCGTCACTGAACGGTCATCGCCTGGAGCCGGCCAGCGACGGATGGGCTCAGGAATTCACGCTGCCCGCGGAGGGCGGGGAACTGCAGGTGGACTTTGCCAGCCGCTGGAGTCCTTGGGCGGAGATTGCCCAGATCACTATATTTGCGCTCACTGTGCTGCTGGCCATTCCGGTGCCCGCCCGGCCCCGCTTCGTCCGAGTTCCCCAGAATCCGCGCCGTCAGCGCGCCGACGCGCTCCGGGAACGTGCGACAAACAGTCCTGAGACAGAGATGCCTGAGATCCACACGCCTGAAATTAACGGAGCGCGGCGATGAGCGAGGCGGAAATCCCGGCAGGAAACCCATCCGGAGATCCGGTGCAGGAACCAGCCGACGGTGCGGCCACCTCCGCCGCTCCGGCCACAACCGTCAACAGCGGCCGCCAGGCCCGTTGGCGGCGTGTTGCGGCGGGACTGGTCGGGGTCCTGCTGCTCGGCGCGACCGGAGCTGTCGCGGCTGGCGCCTCCTTCGTCCAACCCGACCCGGCGACGATGAGTTTTGCCGTGCCGGAGGCGGCCGTGCCAGCGGGGCGCCTGACGGCGACCTGTCCCGGACCGCCCCGGTTGCTCGGCGGCGATATTGCCGGAGTGGACCCGGAATTCAGTCCCACCTCGGAGACGGCCCGCACCCAGGTGAGTGCCTTCGTGCTCAGCGATCTCGGCGGGAAGGTCCCGGGCAGCAGCCTCAGTCCGCTCGACGGCGGCGACCCGCTTACCGTGATCCAGGAAGCAGCCCAGGCACCAGTCGACGAGGCCGCGTCCCCGGCTCCCAGCGGCGAGGACGGGCTCACCGAACGCATCGCCGGGATCGCCAAGGGAACACCCGTCGATGGGCCGAGCATCCTCAGCGCCGACGCATTGGGATCGCTGTCTCCGGTCGGGGCAGGGCTGCTGACGTTCACCGCATCCGATGGGGACCTGCAGGGGCTGGCGACGGCCCGTTGCCAGCCGGCCTCCAGCGACTTCTGGCTGCTGGGAGCCTCCACAACGGTCGGCGTGACCTCCGTCCTCGAGCTCGATAATCCATCGGAGACTCCTGCGACGGTGGATTTGGAACTCGTTGGCTCCGACGGTGCCATTGACGCCGCCGGGACCCGGGGTTTACTGGTTCCACCGGGGGCGTCCCGGCAGATCGTGCTCGGAGGACTAGCCACCGACCAGGAGCGGCTTGCCGTCCGGGTCACAAGCGTCGGTGGACGCGTCTCCGGGGTGATACAGCAGAGCGTGCTGCGCGGGATCACCCCAGGCGGAGTGGATATCCTGCAGCCGGCGGCCCCCGCGGCTCCGATTCAGGTCACCCCCGGAATCAGCATCCAAAACCGCGAGACCGCGAAGGACATACGCCAACAAGAGGGGTACGCTACCGCTGCACCGGAGCTTCAGGTGCTGGTTCCGGGCAGCAGCGATGCCGTGCTGGATATCAAGATCTTCGGCCCCGACGGGGAAGAATCCCTGCCTGGTGGCGGGGTCATCACGGCGGCGGCAGGCACCGTGAGCACTATCCCGCTGGATTCGCTTCCGGAGGGAAACTTTACGGTCTCGGTCACCTCCGATGTCTCGATCACCACGTCGGTGCGGGTGAGCAGAGGCACCGCAGCCGCGGAACCAGTGGACTTCGGGTTCGCCGGTCCCACCGGGCGGCTGGGCAGCAACCATGCGGTGGTCTTCGCGCGGGGAGCCGAATCGACCTTGGTGTTCGGTGTGCCAGCCGGGCGCTCCATCATCCAGCTCACCCCGGTGCTGGCCGATGGGTCCCTGGGCACGGCCCGCGACTTCGATATTGCCGGAGGGACCACCGCGGTGGTTTCCGCCGGTTCACTGGGCAAAGGCGCGGTGGGTGCGCTGGTAAGCGTATCCGGGGACGCCATCTACGGCGCCCAGCTGAACGAGCTCGGCGGCGCGGTCGCCGGAGTGTCGGTCTCTGCAATTCCGCCGGCGGACACCGGTCAGCAAAGCCTGCCGGTGACTCTGGGCTACTGAGCTGGCCCTGCGCGTCGCGGAACCGGTTCCGCCCGGTCAGGCCTGCGACCGGCCGTACGCCGGATCGACCGCTTCCGGGGCCATGCCCATCAACTCGGCGGTCTGTTCCACCACCACATCATGAATCAGCTCGTTCACCGGAACCGTGCCCTTCGCCGCCATTTCCAGCGGGCGCCGGTAGAGCGTAATCACGGCCGGTCGCCCAGGAGCGGCATGGGTGGCCGAGCCCAGCAGGCCGTGCACGGATGCCGGGGAGATATGTTCAAGACCGCCGGGGATTTCCTGGACCACGATCTGCAGGTCCTGGATACGTTCGCCCCACAACCGCTCGAGCCGCTGGGAGGATTCCAGCACCCACGCGTCGAACTGTTCGGCGCGGCTGCGGAATCCCGGAAGGTGAGATCCGATCAGCGCTCCGCGCAGCCCCCTGCCGTGGCGGTTTCGGCGCCGCTCCGCGAAGGAGCGCGGATTCCTGAAGTCCGCCGGGGAAGCTTCCGTGAACCTCACCGAGAAAGAAGGGGTGTCCTGCATGTATTGACTGTAATCCTCCGCGCGCCGCAACGCACCCATCCGCCGGGCGAGTCATCCGCGCAGCGGCCTCCCGCACAGCCAGCCNNTCCCCACAGCCAGCCTGCGGCAGGGTAGGCTTCTGAACCGTGGGATCCATCCGTCAATGTTCGCGTTCAGGTTGCCAGCGTTCAGCCGTGGCTACGCTGACGTATGTCTATGCCGATTCCACCGCGGTGCTGGGACCACTGGCGACCTACGCCGAACCCCACTGTTACGACCTGTGTGAGCCCCATGCCAGCAGCCTGACAGTGCCGCGCGGCTGGGAGGTGCTTCGATTGGCGCTGCCCGAGTCCGCACCGGAACATAATCCGGACGACCTGCTTGCCCTGGCCAACGCGGTCCGCGAGGCAGCAGTGGACCGTTCCAAAGACAGCCCGACGCCGGCCCAGCGCTCCGGAAAGCCGCCACTGGGACCGCCTGTGGAAACGCAGGGAGCCCGGCGCGGGCACCTGCGGATACTCCGGGACTGATTCCGCCGCAGGCCCTTCCGCGGGCTAGTGTTGGGTGACAAGGTTTCACGAATCTGCCCCCTTCCAGAAAGCCGGTCACGATGGCGAACCTCTCTGCCCACCTGATGGGCATCCTCCGTTGCCCGGTCACCGGCGCACCCCTCGTCCAGCGGGACGCGGTCCTCGAGGCTGCCAGCAAGGAAGCGCTCGCTAACCCGAATTCTGGCCCCGCCCCGAAATATCGGATCGTCGAAGGAATCCCGGTGCTGCTTCGCACCGAACAACTTACTGTCGCCGACGACGCCGGGACCGCCGCGGGCGGCGGCTCCGGGAGCCCGGCATTGATCCCGCAGGCCCAACCCGAGGAAACCTCCCATGACCTTTGATTTCAAAGTTGCCGATCTCTCCTTGGCCGAGGCTGGCCGGCACCAGATCCGGCTTGCCGAACACGAGATGCCCGGACTGATGGCGCTACGCCGTGAGTTCGGTCCCACCCAGCCGTTGAAAGGGGCGCGGATTGCCGGCTCGCTGCATATGACGGTGCAGACCGCAGTGCTGATCGAGACCCTCACCAGCCTGGGCGCAGAGGTGCGCTGGGCGTCGTGCAATATTTTTTCCACCCAGGACGAGGCTGCCGCGGCCGTCGTCGTCGGTTCCGGAACGCCGGAGGCCCCCGCCGGGGTGCCGGTGTTCGCCTGGAAAAACGAGACGCTCGAGGACTACTGGTGGACCACCACACAGATTCTCAGCTGGCCTGGCGCTGGCGGCGGGCCGAATATGATCCTCGACGACGGCGGCGACGC
>DGBL01000183.1:0-468 GCA_002384315.1 Micrococcaceae bacterium UBA4005
CATGCCGCAGACGGTGGAGGCCCTGAACCACGCCCAGGCGGCCAACGTGCCCATCGTGGTCGCGGTGAACAAGATCGATAAGGAAGGCGCCAACCCGGAGAAGGTCAAGGGCCAGCTGACTGAGTACGGGCTTGTACCGGAGGAGTACGGTGGCGACACCATGTTCGTCCACGTCTCGGCGCTCAGGGGTGAAGGTATCGACGAACTGCTCGAAGCCGTACTCCTGACGGCGGACGCGGCGCTGGACATGCGGGCAAACCCGAACAAGGATGCCCGCGGTATCGCCATTGAGGCGAACCTCGACAAGGGTCGGGGAGCAGTGGCTACTGTACTGGTCCAGTCCGGAACCCTGAATGTCGGGGACACGATCGTTGCCGGCACAGCCCATGGCCGAGTGCGGGCGATGTTCGACGAAAACGGCGATACCGTCATCACCGCGGGACCGTCTCGGCCTGTGCAGGTGCTGGG
>DGBL01000183.1:554-6545 GCA_002384315.1 Micrococcaceae bacterium UBA4005
CAGGCAGTTGCGGACGGCAAGGTCGATAACCTCAACCTGATCCTCAAGGGTGATGTTTCCGGTGCCGTCGAGGCGCTGGAAGATTCGCTGTTGAAGATCGATGTGGGGGACAGCGTGCAGCTGCGGGTTATCCACCGCGGTGTGGGTGCCATTACTCAGAACGATGTCAACCTCGCGACCGTGGACAACGCCATCATCATCGGCTTCAACGTCAAGCCTGCCGAGCGGGTGGCGGACCTGGCCGAGCGGGAGGGCGTGGACATGCGCTTTTACTCGGTCATCTACGCGGCCATTGACGACATTGAGCTCGCGCTCAAGGGCATGCTCAAGCCTGAGTACGAGGAGGTCCAGCTCGGTACCGCAGAGGTCCGCGAGGTGTTCCGTTCTTCGAAGTTCGGCAACATCGCCGGATCGATTGTGCGTTCAGGAATCATCCGCCGCAACACCAAGGCGCGGGTGACCCGCGATGGCAAGGTGATCGGGGAGAACCTCACCGTGGATTCGCTGAAGCGGTTCAAGGACGATGCCACCGAAGTACGCACGGACTTCGAATGTGGTATCGGCTTGGGCTCGTTCAACGATGTCAAGGAAGGCGACACGATCGAAACCTTCGAAATGCGCGAGAAGCCTCGCGTCTAGCCGTTGGCCGGGCAGGCATCCGTTTTCGGGTGCTTGCCCGGCTGGCCGCTACTGGGTGAATTCGCCTCGAGTAGGTGAACGATACGTTCGATGTCAGTGATGAGGAGTAGTTATGGCAGATCCGGCCCGCGCGGCGAGGCTCGCGCAACGCATTAAGGTCATTGTGGCCGAAGCTTTACGGCGACGGGTGAAGGATCCCCGGCTGGAAGCGATTACCATCACCGATGCCCGAGTAACCAACGATCTACAGCATGCGACGCTGTATTACACTATTTTCGGCGACGCGGAAGAACAGCAGGCCACACGCATGGCACTGGAATCGGCCCGTGGGGTCCTGCGTTCGGAGGTCGGAAGGAACATCACTGCCCGCCTGACTCCGACCCTCGAATTCGTGCCGGACGAAATCCCGGTCAACGCCAGCCACCTCGAAGACCTGCTGCGCAAAGCGCGGGAACGGGATGCCGAAGTGGCCGCGCTGGCGCAGGATGCGGCCTTCGCGGGCGACGCCGACCCGTACCGTACGGCTGAGGACCCCGACGCCAGTGAGGATTCCGGCCATCCCGGTACCGCTGCGCCGTAGTTGCAGCAGTAGTTACAGCAGTAGTTACACCGGCGTCCGGGCTGGAAGCCGCCGGAGCCCTTCCACCATTTCCGTGGTGCCCCCGCACAGCGCAATCCGGATCCAGCCTTCGCCGATCGAACCGAAGGCTGTCCCCGGAGCCACCGCCACTGCCTGCTCGGCGAGGAACCGGTGCGCCCAGCCACGCACGTCGCCGTTGGAGACATGGGAGACATCCGCCCAAAGGTAGAACGCTCCCTGCGCGTCGAGGAACGGAATACGCAGCGAGGTGAGCACTGCAGCGGCTGCGTCGCGATTGATCCGATAATGTTCCAGACTCGTGCGCACATAGTCCTGAGGGCCGGTCAGCGCTGCGATTGCAGCGTATTGCGAGGGCCCCGACACGCAGGAGACCGTCGCTTCCATCACGTTATTGAGCACCGGCTCCATGCCTGCCGGGGCGATCAACGCACCGATGCGCAGCCCGGTGAGTCCATAGGTCTTCGAGAGCGTCAACGCGGTAAAGACGCGGCCGGCGGTCGATCCACCCACGGGGCCGTCTGCATCGAAGCGCGCAGGACTCACGTGCGGCACATCGTAGGTGAACGCCTCGTAGCATTCATCCGAGATCACCCACAACTGATGGCGTTCGGCCAGTTCCACCAGCTCACGGGTCAGCTCCGCGCTGAAGACCGCGCCGAGCGGGTTGGACGGCGAATTGAGCACCAGCAGCCTGGTCCGGCTGGTAATCAGTTGCTCCAGTTCGGCGATCTTCGGTTGGAAACCGTTCTCGGGGCGCAGCGGATAGCCGACGGGGACAGCATGGAGCAGACCGACCGTCATAGCGAAGGTAGGGTAGCCAGGATTGGGGATCAGCACTTCATCCCCCGGGTTGAGCAGAGTGCTCATGACCAAGTGCAGACCCTGTTGCGCTCCGGCCGTGACATAGACCCGCGACGGATCGATTCGTCGCCCGTGCGTGGCAGCGTAGCGGTTAGCGACTGCCTCCCGCAGCGCAGGAATCCCAGCATTAGGCGTGTAGTTGGTGTCATCGCGCTTGAGTGCGCTACGCGCGGCGTCGAGGATATGCCGCGCCACCGGGAACCCCGGCTCCCCAATGCTCAGCACGATCGACCCGGGGCGGGCCCAGGCAGCCTGGGTGATCTCACGGATCTGATTCACGGGAACGTTCGCGAGGTGAGCGGCAGCGGGTTGCATAAGCGAATGCTATCCCGCTGTGCCCGTGCCCCGCTGAGCCTGTGCTGCGCGCAGGCCGGTGCGCAGGTTCGGGCGCCATATACTGGGGGTGTGAATTCCGGGCAGGTCCACTCTGGGCTGATAATAGTGGACAAGCCGCAGGGCTGGACTAGCCATGACGTCGTCGGGCGCATGCGCCGGCTTGCGGGTACCCGCAAAGTCGGTCACGCCGGAACCCTGGATCCGATGGCCACTGGAGTATTGGTTGTGGGCGTGAACCGGGCGACCCGGTTGCTCACCTATCTGGTGGGAGCTTCCAAAACTTATACGGCGACCATCAGACTCGGTCAAGGCACCGTAACCGACGACGCCGAGGGCGAGGTGGTCTCCGAGACCATCGCCGCGGCCGTCGGCGAGGACGCAGTCCGGGCAGCTGTGCGGGAACTGACGGGCGAAATAGAGCAGGTACCCAGCAGCGTCAGTGCGATCAAGATCAAGGGGCAACGGGCGTATGCGCGCGTCCGCTCCGGTGAGGAAGTGTCCTTGCCTGCACGCCCGGTGACGATCTACCGGTTTGATGTCCATGAGATCAGGCGTGTCCACGGCGGCAAGCTGCAGGATGTGGATGTCACGGTCGAATGCAGTTCGGGGACGTATATCCGGGCCCTTGCCAGGGATCTCGGATCCGCACTGGGGGTGGGCGGTCATTTGACCGCTTTGCGTCGAACCCAGGTGGGGCCCTATTCGCTCGACCAGGCGTCGACCCTCGAAGAACTCGCGCAGGATCTACGCGTGCTGGGCCTGGACGAGGCGGGACGCGCCCTGTTTCCGGTTCGCGAACTGAGCGCCACCGAAGCCGTGGATATTTCGCACGGCCGCAAGATTTCCGCCGGCACCGAGGACGGACCGGTGGCTGCCTTTTCACCGGAGGGGACCTTGGTTGCCCTACTTGAAAACCGCCCAGCAGACGCACGCGCCCTGCTGGTTTTCGCCCCGGGAGGGGGTACCACCGCGTGAATGCTGACGGGTTCCTGATCGCGGGCGCCGTGGTGTGCGTACTTTCCGCACTCGCCTGCCTGGTGGTGGCGTTCCTGCGCCACCCGCCCAACGACATCACCATCCTCTCGGTCGCCGCGGTGGAGCTCTTCCTGCTGGTCTATGCCGGGGCCGCGATTGTCCGGCAGGCTGGTGGCGAGCCCGTGCTGGGGGAGGGTTGGGAGTTCTGGGGCTACCTGCTGACAGCCTTGATGATCCCGGTCGGCGCTTTCTGGTGGGCGATCCTGGAACGAAGCAGCTGGAGCAACCTGGTCCTCGCCGCGGTAGGCCCGACCATTTTCGTTATGCTTTTCCGAATGGAACAGATCTGGGATGGAACGGTGGGACTTACATGAGCCGACAGACACCCGTTGCGGAACGCCGTCACCAACCCCGGAGGGGACGGATGGCAGGCCCAGGGCGATTGTTGATTGCCGTGTACGGGGTTTTCGCCCTCTCGTCCTCCGCACGCGCCCTCTACCAGATCCTGACCAAATTCGAGCAGGCACCGATCGCCTATCTGCTCTCCGCTTTCGCAGCCCTCGTCTATGTCCTGGCTACCGTCTCGCTGGCCCGGGCAGGCGCAGCCTGGTACCGGATCTCCGTTGCGGCGCTCTGCGTGGAATTGGCCGGCGTCGTGCTTGTTGGACTGTTCAGCGTGCTCGATCCGCTGGCTTTTCCGCATGACACTGTGTGGTCAGGCTTCGGACGCGGCTACGCGTATGTGCCCCTGCTACTTCCGCTACTCGGACTGGTGTGGCTCTACCGGCACCGTCCAGCTTTAAGCCCGGCCGGCCAGTCCAACCGAACACCATCACCAGGAGCGCCATGACACCCCGGAAACCTGACCCCCAGCGTCCGACAGAGCCAACCGCGACGTCCCAACACGCCGGGGACTGGAACATGTTCCGCTACGTCGTGGTGCTGGTCGGATTGGTGATCGCCGGGTTCGGCGCCTACTACCTGATTCTGGGAACGGCCGGGCTGCCGCAGACGGAGGGCCAGAGCGTGAATCCCACCGTGGAAAGCCAGTTCCGGTTTTTCTCCGCCATGATGGTCGGACTGGGCGCGGCTTTCGTGACGATTGCGGTGAAGTTCCAGTGGGCGAACATGCTCTGGCTCGTCTGCCTGATGGTTTTCGCCGGGGGGATAGG
Source organism: Micrococcaceae bacterium UBA4005 (assembly GCA_002384315.1). GTDB lineage: Bacteria > Actinomycetota > Actinomycetes > Actinomycetales > Micrococcaceae > Arthrobacter_D. Next base: position 5,139 of record DGBL01000183.1, read on the forward strand.
CCGGGTGCTCTCCTGGGCATTTTCCGGAACCCCGCACTACCTGCTCATCATTCTGATGGTCATTGAACTGGCTTTTCCTGCTGCGCTGCTCGTCTGGCACGGCTATATTGTCAAAACCCGGGCCCTGCGCGAACAGTACTCCACCCGCGAAACGCCCTAACGCCCATCCGCGTTAGCGGTGCGCCAGCATAGTGGCGGAGGTGGGCCTGCGGATCGGCCATAATGGGTGAGGCGCGGCCTCGCAGCCGGAACTGGGCCGAGCGCCTCTGGACTGTGCCGCCGGTTTCGACAAGGAGATGCGTGTACTACTGGAGCGATCCGGCCAACGTGCCGGCAGGGTTCGGGCCCACCGTGCTGACGTTGGGGAATTTCGATGGTGTGCACCGCGGACACCAGCAGATCTTGAAACAGCTCGTCGACGCGGCCGCCGCTCGCGCGGCCGCCGCCGTCGTCATCTCCTTCGAACCGCACCCGTCCACCATTCACCGACCGGACACAGCTCCGGAACTGATCATGGGCCTCCAAGACCGCGTCGAGACGCTGGCCGAGACGGGAATCGACGCCGTGTTGATGATGCACTACACCCGCGAACTTTCAGAGCACACTCCGGAGGAGTTCGTGGAACGCGTCTTCGTCGACGCGTTGCGCGCCACAGCCGTGGTGATCGGCCACGATGTGCGCTTCGGACGCGGCAACAGTGGCGATCTGGCGACCATGGAGGAGCTGGGCCGGCGGTTCGGGTTCGATGTCCTGGCGATCGAGGACTTTGGTGCCAGCCTTCCGGCAGAGCACGCCGACGACGGCGGCGAGCGCCGTTGGTCCTCCACCTGGGTTCGCGAATCCCTTGAACGCGGAGACGTGCAGGCCGCCGCACGCATCCTGGGCCGCCCGCACCGCATGCGTGGCATCGTGGTCCATGGCGCGGCCCGCGGGCGCGATCTCGGATTTCCCACCGCGAATCTCGGTCCGGACGCACAGGGGTTCGTTCCCGCAGACGGGATTTACGCCGGGTGGCTCATCGATGCAGCCAAAGTCCGCTGGCCGGCCGCGATCTCCATCGGGTCCAACCCCACGTTCAGGGGAGTCATCCGTCAGGTGGAGGCCCATGTGATCGACCGACCGCCGGAAGAGGTGCAGGACTTCGACCTGTACGACCAGTGCGTGGTGGTGGAGTTCGTTGACCGGCTCCGCGGACAGGTGACCTATACCGGGGCGGCCGGACTGATCGAGCAGATGCGCCGGGACGTGGACCAGACGCGTGCGGTGCTTTCGACAGATCAACCTTCAAACAGGTAAACTGGCACTAAGGTCCGGCTGCAGTCCGTGGTGGCTGGATTTTTCTGTGTCAGTGCCTGAGTGTGCGACGCCCCGGTTCCGGTGGAAACACCGGCGGCGGCAGAGCTGCCC